>PDRU01000083.1 GCA_002748225.1 Spirochaetales bacterium
TCCGGACACATACAAAATAGAAACACCTCTGGAGCTGAATGCTCAGACTTCCCGTGAAACGGCCCGTATGCTTGTTCGTCTTCTGGCCGATCAGTTTTTTCGCGAACTGGACAAAGTGGATCCCTCGTGGAAGGGTTTAACCCGGAAACAGCTGCATGAAAAGGTTACTCTGGCATCTATTGTTGAGCGTGAATACCGTGTGCCGGAAGAAGCTCCCATGATTGCCGCGGTATTTAACAACCGTCTGACTCAGAATATGCGTCTGGAATCCTGCGCAACGGTGGTGTATGCCATTGTCAATACTCCTTCCGGCGCCCCGTTTAAAGACGACTATCTGCGTTTTAACCGCCGAATTTTTGAGCGGTACCTGGATATTCCTTCTGATTTCAATACATACCGTCATTACGGACTGCCGCCGGGGCCTATCTGTTCGCCCGGACAGACAGCTTTGTCCGCCGCTTTTTTCCCCGCGGATACGGATGCACTGTTTTTTGTTGTTAAGAATCCCCAGAAAGGAACACACGTATTTTCCCGGTATTATGCCGACCATTTGAATGCCCGCGAAGCTTACCTGAATCAGTTTGTTGTAAAGGAATAAAACTGTGGCAGGACGTTTTTCTGAACGGCTGATTGAAGAAATAAGCCGTAAGAGCGACATTCTTGAAATTGTCGGCAGTCATGTTTCGCTGACACGCAAGGGAAACAAATGGTGGGGCCTCTGTCCCTTTCATGCGGAAAAGACGCCTTCTTTTTCGGTAGATCCCGATTCAAACCTTTTTTACTGTTTCGGCTGTCACAAGGGCGGCAGTATTTATCAGTTTATTATGGAAACGGAAGCCCTGTCGTTTCCGGAAGCCGTAGAGCGGCTGGCTGACAAGGCAGGAATTGCTCTGCCGGATAGAAATGAGGGGCATAATGAGGCATGGAAAAATAACCGCAAGGCACTGGAAGAACTCTACACCCGCACCTGCAATACCTTTCACTGGATGCTGAAAAATCATCCGGGGGCGCAGCATGCCCGTCAATATCTGCAAAGCAGGGGAATCAGCGAAGAAACATCAGATGCGTATATGCTGGGCTGGGCTCCTGCTGACGGTGAGTGGCTCTACAATTTTCTTGTTAAAAAGAAATACACTCCCGCGTTTCTGCGGGAAACGGGTTTATTCAGCCGTAAATCTCCGCGGTGGTCGTATTTTGTGGACAGACTGATGTTTCCGGTTATGAACAGCCGACAGCAGGTTGTTGCTTTCAGTGGACGGACACTCCAGAACAGGGAACCCAAATATATCAATTCACCGGAAACACTTCTCTACCGTAAGAGCCGTGAGCTTTACGGCTATGCGCAGGCCCGCGGCGCTCTCCGCTCCGCAAAGAGTGCTGTACTCTGCGAGGGAAACCTTGATGTGCTTGCGTGTATGCAGGCCGACATCCCTTACACTGTGGCGCCGCTGGGTACATCTTTTACGGAAGAGCAGGCCCGTTTACTCAAAAGAAGTGCGGATACTCTGATAATTCTTTTCGACGGCGATGAGGCGGGTGTGAATGCCACCTTTAAGGCGGCTGTGACGGCTGAGAAGGCCGGTTTTACTGTAAAAACCGCTCTTATGCCTCCCGAGAGTGATCCGGCAGATATTTTACTGAATAAAGGGCCTGATTCATTGAAAAGAATAGTTGAAGGTGCTATATTGTTCTTTGACTATTTTGTATATTTGCTGAGTGCTCAAACGGATATCTCCGGAGAAGCGCAGGAGGAGGCACTGGAGAAACTCACACCTTACCTGGAAGCGGTGGGGTCGGAGGTTAGAAGAGAAGCGTATCTTAAACAGCTCGCTGAAGCCATGAAGGCGGATACGGCAACGGTTATCCGGGATTTTTCCCGCCAGAAACGGAGGAAGATAGAGCGTCCGCGTTACACAGAACCTGCCGAACAAATTCCCGATCCGAGTGGTGATGAGTTATTTTTAATGACCGCTGTGGCAGTAAAACCTGAATTTTTTCCTCTTTTAAGGGAGCTGCTTGCTCCCGAAATGCTCCGGGACAGCCGGGCTTTATCTATTTACAGGGTTCTGGATGAGCTGAGCACAGGGGAGAGCGTTCCCCGCACCGATGTACTGGTGGAACTGCTGGAAGATGAGTCTTTAACCCGGTTTATTCTGGAAAAGGCTGCGACGGAAGTGTATAACGAAAAAGCTGAAGAAACAATACGCGATATAGTTAACCGGCTTGTATGCCGAAGCATAACTGAGGAGCGGGCGGAATTAATTCGGGGTATGGCCCGGGAATCCCGCTCAGATCCGGATCCGGATATACAGAGTGCCCGTATTCGAAGGATACAGGAAATCGATCAGGAAATCATGAAATTGAAATACCAGGCAAGGTGATAATGGCAGATATTAATTCCCATCCCGTGTTTGAAAAACTGATGGAACATGTGGATAAAAACCGCACTATCAGTTTTGATGAATTACACGACTGGCTACCTGATGAGCAGGTGAAATCCGACATGCTCAATGAACTAATCAGTGTACTGGAAGAAAAGGGCGTGGAAATACTCGGCAGAGATGAAGACACCCCGCCGAATGCCGAAACAGATGAAGATGATGTAGACGAAGAGCATCTGATAGATGATGAAGACGATGTAGACGAAGAGCATCTGATAGACGATGAAGATGAAATGGATCCGGCTATTGAGTTGGACGATGATGACGAAACCGCCTCTGAAAGCCCGGAAGACGAAGAAGATGAAGACGATGAATCAGACGCTGAAAATGCCGATTCCGCTGTTTTGCCTTCCGCGGCAAAAAAACTGGTCTACAGCGACAAGGACGCGTCTGTTGACGATCCCATTCGTCTTTACCTGCGGGAAATAGGTAAAGAAAATCTTCTGACGGCGGAGCAGGAAGTTAAGCTTTCCAAGCAGATGGAAGACGGAGAAAACATTATAAAGAAAGTGTTAAGAAACTCCGGCTTGATTATTCCTGAATTTTATGAACTCTCTCTGAAAGCTTTTACAAAAGAAGACCCGCACGACCTGAACTATTCCAAAAAGGAAGTAGCCGAGTATCAGGCTGAACGGCGCCGTATTAATCAGTTTTACCGCGATTCTCTTAAACCGCTGGTAACACCCCTCAAGCAGTACATGGATATGAAAAACCGTATTGCTGCCACTGACGGCGATGTTCTGACCGACAAGAAGCTTCAGACTAAACGGCGTTCCCTGCTGAAAAATATCCGTGAAGTTGATATCCATCAGGAAGAAATTGTCCGTTTTTCCGACCACTACGCGGCGGCTGTCAAAAAAATAAAGCAGTACCAGCATAAGCAGTACCGCATCGAACGGACTTTGGGTGTCCGCTCCATGCGTGAAATCCGGGCTCTGGGGCGCGGTCTGGCCAAAACTGATGAGCGCAAAACCATTGAAGAACGTCTGGGCTTGAGTGCCGATGAGATAAAAGAACTTATCCGCCAGGTGCAGGTAACGGAAAAAAAACTGCGCGATATGGAAATTGAGTTTGAAGCCTCGGTTGACAGCATTCTGGATATGGCCGAAGAAATCCATCATGGCCGCGTCATGATGAAAACGGCCAAAAACAGGCTTATCAAGGCCAACCTCCGCCTGGTTGTCAGTATTGCAAAAAAATACACCAACCGGGGCCTTCACTTTTTCGATCTGGTGCAGGAAGGCAACATCGGCCTTATTAAAGCGGTTGAGAAATTTGAGTATAGAAAAGGCTACAAATTTTCCACCTATGCCACATGGTGGATCCGTCAGGCCATTACCCGCAGCATTTCCGACCAGGCCAGAACCATCCGTGTTCCTGTCCATATGATTGAGCAGATCAACAAGGTGGTCCGTGAATCCCGCCAGCTGATGCAGATGAAGGGCCGTGAGCCGTCAGACGAAGAAGTTGCCGAACGTCTGGGCTGGACTGTGTCGCGTGTTAAATCTGTCAAGAATGTGGCCCGTGAGCCTATCAGTCTGGAAACACCCATTGGAGAGGAAGAAGATTCCCTTCTGGGCGACTTTATTGAAGATAAAGATGTTGAAAACCCGGCCAGCCAGACAGCCTTCCGTATTCTGCAGGAACAGCTGCAGAATGTTCTGGAAACACTGCCTCCGCGCGAGCAGGAAGTGCTGAAAATGCGTTTCGGCCTTGACGACGGTTATTCTTTGACGCTGGAAGAGGTGGGCTTGTATTTTAATGTAACCCGGGAAAGAATACGGCAGATTGAAGCGAAAGCTCTCCGGCGCCTGCGCCATCCCAAACGCAGCCGCCGATTAAAAGATTATTTGGAAAATTAAAAAAGGATTATTGAGGACGATTATGGAAAAAACGTTTGAACAGCTGCAGAGACTGCAGGAAATTTTGTCAGAAAAATTCACGATAGAACGGGATATTCTTGAAATTCCGCGGGCTTTGGAAACAAAGCAGGAAATTTTGAACCGTCTCAAAAAATCCTATGTTGAAAAAAACAACGAATATGAAGCAACCAAAGCGGAAATTAAGCACCTGAATTTTCAAATGACCGAAGCCGAACACATGCGGGAAGAATTCGAGAAACGCATGGATGTTATTTCCACTCAGCGTGAGTATGAAGCACTGGATAAGGAAATTCGCGACGCCACGGAAAAAGAGCAGCGTTTCCGCCGTGAAATTCAGAAATGCGAGCGCGACCTGGAAGAAATGAAAACTGTTCTGGAACGTGAAGAACAGATGATCGGCATGCAGGAAGAAGAACTGCTGGCGGAAAAAGACAAAATTAAAGCTGAAACCAGCACCAAGGAAGAACAGCTGGAAAAACTGACTCTTCAGGAAAAAGAAATAACTCCGGGTATGGACGATGACATTCTTTTCAAGTTCAAAAGAATTATACGGAACAAGTCGGGTGTCGGTATTGTTCCTGTTAAATCCAACGTCTGCAGCGGCTGTCATATAGTTTTACCGGCCCAGTTTGTCAACGATGTACGCGCCGGCGGAGAAATTCAGTTCTGTCCATACTGCAGCCGTATCCTTTTCTGGGAAGAAGGCGATGAGCCGGTGGCTGAAGTTTTTGAATTCGAAAATGAAGATGTCGGCGGACTGGCTGATCTGGTTGGCGCTCAGGAAGAGCTCTGAGCCAGTCTGGATTTTAATTAATTGCTGATATATAATTAAGTTGACGGGCCGGGCCGCCGCCGGCATAAGCTGGAGGAAAGTCCGGGCTCCGCAGGGGATGATGCCGGGTAACGCCCGGGCACTCAGGTGACAGCCAGTGCCGCAGAAAAAATACCGCCGCGGTTTTCCGCGGTAAGGGTGAAAAGGCGAGGTAAGAGCTCACCGGTTTCAGGGTAACCTGAAATGCAAGGTAAACCTCATCAGGAGCAAGTTCAAGCAGCGGACAGGTTCCCCGCCTTGAGTCCGCGGGTAGAGCGCTGAGAATTCAGCCGGTAACGGCTGAATAAGATAGATGGCGGCCGTAAACAGAACCCGGCTTACCGGCCCGTTTTTTGTGATATGAGCAGATACAGATTGACAGTGCACCGTAAATCACGTAAAGCCATTACAGGTATTCTTGTGCTGACGGCTGTATTGGCTCTTGTTCTGCTGGCACTGAATCACGGTGCCCGTCTTTTCCGGATGCAGTCTCAGTCCGGCAGTGAAATTTTGTCCATGTCAACTCTCTGGTCGGACGGGAATTACTCTGAAGTGGTCCGTCTGGCTGAAGAGCGCCTTGCGGAACATCCCATGGACCGTGACGCGCTGCTGTACGCCGCTTACGGGCGTTTTTTTCTGGGAATATCCCGGCTCTCTTATGAAGAGCGCCTGAACAATCTGAACACCAGTATCGGCTATTTAAGGCTTTTGAAAACCCGTGGTGATACGCCGAATCCTGAGCGGGTTAACTATCTTTTGGGCAAGGCTTATCTGCTTAAAGGGCCTTACTGGGCGGATCTGGCTGTGTATTACCTTTCTGAATCGCTGAAAGCCGGTTATCTGGCGGAGGACAGCTATGAGTTTCTCGGCCGTTCTTATTCCCAGCTGGGTGATTTTGAAGGTGCCATGGACTGGTATGAAAAGGCTGCGGAAACGCATCCTACAGATAAACTGCTTTTAACCCTGGGGGAAGAAGCTTTCCGCCTGGGACGCTACGATGATGCCGCCGGTTATTATAAGATAGTTATTAAAGAGACCAGAGATGACGCTTTAAGGAAAAGAGGACTATCACAATTGGGACAACTCTACTATGATGTCGGTAATTACAGAATGGCTCAGGATGTTCTGGAGCGTCTGGCGGAAATGGATCCGGAGAATGCGGATCTTCTTTTCCTCCTTGGTGAGACCTATGCCGAAATGGGAATGACCCGGGAAGCCCGTTCCGCGTGGCATAAGGTAATACGCATAGTGCCCCGGCATACTGCAGCTCTCAGACGCCTGTATGACTGAATTTTTTTTGGTAGGAAGAAAATGAGCAAACGGAAAAAAATGTTCAGCGGCCTTACCGCAGATATCGGAATTGATCTTGGAACCTGTAATACACTGATCTATGTCAGGGGCAAGGGTGTTCTCAGCAGTGAACCTTCCGTAGTAGCTGTTGAAAGGGGTACCAAGAAAGTTGTGGCGGTTGGTCACGATGCCAAAAGAATGCTCTGGAAAACTCCGGGTGAAATTATTGCGATCCGCCCTTTAAGAGACGGTGTTATTGCCGATCTGGAAACAACAGAAAAGATGATCCGTTATTTTATCAGCAAGGTGCTCAGCAAAAGATGGATTATCAAACCGCGCATGGTAATGGGTGTACCCTCCTGTATTACGGAAGTGGAACGCCGGGCGGTGGAAGAGGCTGCCTATAAAGCCGGTGCCAGAGATGTTAAAATTATTGCGGAGTCGCTGGCCGCGGCCATAGGAGCCGGAATTCCCATCTTTGAGCCGGCCGGTCACATGGTGGTTGATATCGGCGGCGGAACTACTGAAATTTCCGTTATTTCACTTAACGGAATGGTTGTTACCAATGCCATACGTCTTGGCGGTGACGCCTTCGATCTGGCCATTATAAAACATGTACGCACCGTCCATAATCTTATTATTGGTGAACAGACCGCCGAACAGCTGAAAATCAAAATTGGCAATGCAAGTCCTGAAAAAAATATTGATAAAATGGAAATTAAGGGAACCGACGCCATAACCGGACTTCCCCGGCGTCTTGAAATAGACTCGGTTGAAGTACGTGAAGCGCTTCAGGAACCCATTAACGCTGTTGTCGAAGAAGTAAAACGCACCCTGGGGCAGACACCTCCCGAGCTGGCCGCAGATATTGTTGAACGCGGCATTGTCATGACCGGCGGCGGCTCTATTCTGAAAGGACTGCCCAAACTGCTTTCCAAAGAAACCGGCGTGCCGGTTATACTGGCTGAGGATCCTCTGCTCTGTGTGGCCATAGGAGCCGGTCAGTACTACGATCACGCAATTGGCAGTACAGGTAACCGGGCGCTTTACGATGCCCTGAGCGGTTAACAGGGCCATGGGAGAGCAAGGTAGCAGCGGTATCCGCTCTGAAGCGGTTTTGGCCGTTTTGCTCATTTTTTCAATAGTGCTCCTGCTCTTTACCGGCACCCTGAAAGACAAGGATTCGGCTGTACGTTTTTTAGGCGGCTTTATTCAGGGGGCACAGAGAATTGCAGGAGAGGGCAGCGCGCGCATTAAAGACGGTTTCGGCTCTCTGCGCCGT
>PDRU01000084.1 GCA_002748225.1 Spirochaetales bacterium
GGGCCGCGGCAGCCAGTACAATAGCGATAATCAGAAGAAATCCGCCCAAATAACTGCCGTTAAGCCACCAGTCACGGCCGGTAATGGAAAAAACAGCCGCAATAAGTACGGCACCGGCTGCGGTTCCGGCAGCTGACTTGGCAAAACTTACCAGAGTCTGACGGCTTTGGTAAAACCCCATTCTCCGTTTCAATATTACAAATTGGATAAGGCCTCCCGCAGTAAAGGTAATGGAATTGGCCCAGGCCAGCGAAGAGGGCCCCCAGTCTGTTCCAAAAACAAAGGAGAGGGAAAGGCCTATATCTAAAATAACTGTAAAGAGAGCACAGTAAAATGGACGTTTAACGTCTCCAACAGCGTAAAAAGCCCTCTGTGTAATATTGAAAAGACCGACAAAGGGCATACCCGCCGCATAAGCTGTTAAAACTGTAGCCGTCAGACGTGTATCAAAAGCTGTAAAGGCGCGCCGCTGAAAGGCCATGGAAATTATGGGTTCTCCCAGAAGGATCAGGCCCATGGCGGAAGGAAGAAGAAGCGCCCAGAGGTTCCTGTAGCCAAAGGCAAGGCTTCCCAAAAGTCCCTCAAAATTCTTTTCCGCCGCCTGCCTGGACATGCGGGGATAGAGAACCGTTGTAATGGAAGCGGAGAAAATACCAAAAGGAAGCTGATAAAAAACCACGGCGTAAGTAAGTGCCGAGGCGCTTTTATCCGGCAGGTAAGAAGCCAGAAGCATGGCTATCTGATTATTGACGGCAAACAAAGAAGAAGTAACAAGCATAGGCGCCCAGCGTATCAAAACACGCCGGAAAGACGGATTCTGAAAATCAATAACAGGCAGAAGCCTGTATCCGAGTTTTCTATAACTGGGATACTGCACCAGTATCTGCGCCAGGCCTCCCGCAAGCACGCCGATGCCTATAAACAGGGCTTCTTTATGCAGAAGATGTCCGACAAACAGTGATGATATAACTGAAATGGAAAAAACAATGGGCGTAATGGCCGGTATAAAGAAACGGTCATGAGTGTTATGAACAGCCATCATAACGGCACTGACAGATACAAAAAAGAGATAAGGCATCATCCAGCGGAAAAATACAACACTGAGGGCCTTTTTATGAGGGTCTGAAAACTGTTCAAAAATACCCAGCATCCGGGAAGGGAAAATCAGACATAAAGCCAGAAAAGGCAGAATAACCAGCGCCTGAAGGCCCAGAATAAGGCGTGCCAGTTTATGCGCGCTTTTTCCTGAATCTTCAAGGGTCAGTTCACGTGAGAGTTCCGGTATAAAAGCGGCTGAAAGCGCCCCTTCCGCCAGAAGCTTCCTGAGATTGTTCGGAATGTTAAAAACCAGGTTAATAACATCGGCCATACCGCCCGCTCCGAAAAGAGCGCCGATGGTGGCCGTTCTGACAAAGCCCAGAATACGGCTGAATAGTGTGCATGCCATTACCACCGCCGTAGAAACAGCACTGCGGCGGTTTGCGTCTTTTTCAACGGAACTCATCTAAAAAAGCCTCTTTAAACTCTTTAAATTCCCCCCGCACTATGGCCTGACGGGCGTTTTCCATCATGGTGTACAGAAACTGCAGATTATGATGCGTTACAAGCATGGGGCCCAGAATTTCTCCGGCGGCAAAAAGATGCCTTAAATAGGAGCGGCTGTAGCGGGTACAGGCCGGACAGGGGCAGTTTTCAATGAGAGGAGCCGTATCGGTTTTAAAACGGGCATTTTTCAAATTCAGCATTCCCTGGTGTGTAAAACACGTACCGTTGCGTGCTACACGGGTGGGATACACACAGTCAAAGATATCAATTCCTGCTTCTACAGCTTCCAGCATGTAGTCGGGCGTTCCAATGCCCATAACATATCTGGGTTTTCCGGCAGGAAGTAAGGGCGCTGTGTAATGAAGAAAATCCTTAAAAACTTCTTTTTCCTCGCCCACCGACAAACCGCCGACAGCATATCCCGGCAGCTCAAGCGCGGAAAGCTCTTCCGCGCTCCGGCGGCGGAGATCTTTATGAAAGTTCCCCTGCACTATTCCAAAAAGAAAACCTTTGTAAGTATCAATTTGCTCTGCACGCCGCTGTTTTGCGCGGGCGGCCCATGCTGTGGTCAGTTCCAGTGCACGCACCGCTTCCGCGCGGGGAATATCGGGAGGAGTACATACATCCAGCTGCATTTGAATATCGCTGCCCAAGGCGGTTTGAATGTCAACAACAGATTCCGGTGTTAATTCGTGGCGTGAACCGTCTATATGCGATTGAAAAAGAACGCCCTCTTCAGTAATTTTTCTCATTGCCGCAAGTGAAAATACCTGAAAGCCCCCTGAATCTGTCAGAATATTGCCTTGCCATGAAGAAAACGCATGCAGAGAGCCGAATTCTTTTATAACATCCAAACCGGGACGCAGGTATAAGTGATAGGTGTTCCCCAGAATAAGCGGATATCCTATTTCGGAAAGGGAACTGTGCAGCATGGCTTTTACAGTGCCGTTTGTGCCGACAGGCATAAAAGCCGGCACCGGGACATCGCCGTGAGGCAGATGCATAATTCCCGTCCGGGCCTGCGTTTTTTTATCGAAGTGTGAAAACTCTATCAATGCAATATCCTTTACTATGTTTTAGCGTGCCGGAACAGCCATATACCCAGCGCCAGAAAAGCCGTATAAGGTCCGGCGGCACCCAGCATGGGTGAGAGAATACCCAGCTCGGAAAGTAATGTTGAGATCATGCGTACTATATACCAGGCGCTTGAAAGCCCCAGACTGCTCAGCAGACTCATCAAAAGTATGTTCCGGCGGAACTGCCCGCCCAGCGCGCCGGCAAAGAAAACAACAAGGAAGGGCGTCAAAGCCATTGTAAACCGCTGGTAGTATTCCGCCTGAAAAGCTTTGTATGGCAAGCCGGCCTTTTTCTGAACGTCTATCCATAAACGGGCCTCGCCGGACTTCATTTGATCCAGGTTTCTGGTATCCAGACGGAATGTTGAGGGGGGCTCGTTAATATCGGCCAGAGAAAAATTCTTTTCTTCTTCTTTAAGAATTTCATTCTCCTGCGCCGTAAATATCCGGCAGTTGTTCAGCTGCCAGAGCTGTTCAGCTTCATTCCACTGTGCCGACGGCGCATCTATACGCCGGAGAAAACTGTTGGTTTCATCAAGCATAATAACCGTTAAGCCGGTTAACTGCTGTTTATCATCGTTGTAGTAGTCAGCGTAGTAAACAATACGGCCGTGATTGGATATGGCAACAGCTCTGGAGCGGCTGGAAGAACTCTGTATGCCAAGAAGTTCATCAGAAACCTTCTTGCGTGTACGCATTAAGGGTATGGCTACGTGGTCTTCGAAAAAATAGGAAAAACTGCTCAGAAGAGCAGCCACAACCAGCATGGGAGCCACAAAACGTCTTAAGGGAACGCCGGCTGTAAAAACGGCAATAAGTTCATTCCGGGAACTGAGCATTCCCAAAGTAAAAGCCGCGGCAAACATGGAGCCTATGGGCAAAGCGTAGATAAGTGCTTTGGGTGCGTAAAGAAAACTGACACTTATGGCCCGGCTGAAAGGAATATCACGGTTTAAATAACGCCACAGGTTTGTAAAAATATCTCCCAGAATGAGTATAAGGGCAAAAAAGAGCACTCCCAGCAGGAAAAACAGGACAAACTCGCGGAGTAATAAGCGGCGGAAGAGCCTCAGATGAAAATTAAAGGGACGGATCGACAGTTTCATGCCAGACTCCGCCTTAAATACAGTCCTATACCCACAGCAAGAAGAAGCAGATCAGGAACAATCATGGCCGCGAACGGAGAAATATTACTTTTCAGCCCCAAAGAACGCCCCAGGACAAGAAGCGCCCAGTATAGCGTGGTAAGAAGAAGGCCCAGAAAAAACCCCAGCGAGCGGCCGCTGCGCCGCGCTGTCAGTCCCAGGGAAAACGCAATAACAACAAAAGGAATACAGGCAAAAGGAATAGCGTACTTCTGATAGTATTCCAGGCGCCACCGCTGAAGAGAACTGTCGGAGGGCTTCTGCTTGTTCAGGTTCATATACCGGAGGTAGCTGTTTTTTATTAAATCCTTTGAATTCTGCTCTCCGTAATTTGAAGCGCCGGTCTGGAATAAAGCGTAATTATCGGAGAGGGTTCTGTATTCTTTTTGTACTTTTGCGAAATGAGCCTGTTTAACTTTTTCAAACGATTCTTTCTTTTTAAGAATTACCCTGTGTATTTCCCCTACTTTCATATTTGAGGGGCTTGACTGCTGATCTATTATGACAGACGACTCTGTCAGCAGACGGTACTCCATGGAATCCGCCTGACTCCAGGTCCAGCTGTCCATGTTGGCAGAAGAAGGAATAAGAGACAAAACATGCTGCATGCGGAAGCCGGGGAAGGTACCGGAATTCGCGCGTATATCCGGCGATGCCACTGCCGCCACAATTGAATTACGGTTTCCGCTGTTATCGCGTTCAATAATCATCATGGGATGAATCCCTTCCTGATCAATAGCTCCGGTAACAATAATGGAGTTTTTAAAACTGCGGACGGAAAAAGGCTCCAGTTCCAAACCCGGATATGTCAGGCTCAGTTCAATCCACAGGCGCTGGAAGGCTCTGGTACCGGCCGGCAGCAGAATATTGTTAATGCCGAATGACAGTAATGCCAGGATAATACCCAGAACAAGTACGGGGCGGAAAATGGTAAAGCGGGGAAATCCTGCCGTGCGCATGGCAAGCACTTCGTTATCGGAAGAGAAGCGGCCATAGGCCATCAGAGCGGCTGTAAGCGTGGCAAAAGGAGCGGAAAGAGTAATAAAAGAAGGCAGGGAATAGAGCATAAGGCGCATTACCTTACCAAGAGGAATCCCCTTGGAAAGGATCTGCTGAGCCATAAGAAGCAGCTGATTAAGAAAAAAGACAAAGAAATAAAACAGAAAACTGACCAGAAATGATAAAAGGAATTCGCGCGCAATATATCTGTCGAGCAGCAATGATGAAAATTTCAACGGCAGGAAACGGTGTGCTGAGCAGCGTGTATCACTCATAAGTCATCCCGAAATAGCCTTCATGAATGCGAATCAGTCCTCCCCCCAGAGTACCAACCCAGATACTGCCCTGAGAACCCATGGCCAGTGATGCCGCATCGGAAGTGGGAAGGCCATGGCTTATATTGAAACTCTTCCCCTTCCCTGCCGCCCGGTCCCAGGCATACAGGCCGGCTCCAAAAGTGGCGAAGTATACCCGGCCGCCGGAAATTAAAACATCCATAACCCATTTTTCGCCCAGCACGTCAGAATCAAAATGCCGCACTGTGTTATTACGCCTGTCCCAGAGAAAAGCGCCGCTGCCGTAACTGCCGGCACACAGCAAAGCACCCTCGGCGTCAACTGATGTCAGGTTGCAGGTAGTTAAAAGTCCTGAAGGCGGCCGGCTCCATGTATTTGAAGCAGTGTTCAGAATATAAAGACCGCGGTCCATTGTGGAAATAAATATTTCATTATTATCGCCGGCGTCAAGAGAATTAATATGCAGACCGGGATCTGGAATTCGGCGCCAGCCGGCTTTTGTTTTTTCCCACAGGCCGTCGCCGAGAGTGGCCAGCAGAAGGCGGCCGTCTGTAACAATAATATCCTGAAGGCGTTCGTTAACCGGCAGGTTGTTCAGGCGTTTCCATGCTGAAGTGCGCAGATTGTAAGAGTCAACAGAGCCGTAGCGTACAACCCAGATACGCTCACCGCTGCGCCTTATCCTGTTAACAGTTCTTACTTCAAGAGAAGCCTCTCCCGAATCGGCCGTGAAAACATCGTCCAAAGGTTCTGAAATTCTCACAATGCCCCCTGTCCAGGTACCGGCCCAAATATCGTCACCGTCAGAGAGCAAGGCTGAAATATTGTCACCGGAAAGCCCTGTGTCGGAACCGCTCCAGAGGCGCGTGAACAGCCTGCCGCGCCACAGGTTCCATTCTTCGGAGCGCTCCGTGTTTCTGAAACTCTCTACATCCGGCATCCAGAAACGCGCTCTGGCCTTTTGCAGCCGCCGGGTTTGCCAAAGCCAGGCTAATTCATCAAAAGGATCTGCAAATTCATTATTCGGTAAAGCCGATGCTCCGAGAATCTTTCGCGCAGAAGAGCTGCTGCCCCCCTCTTCTGGGTTCGGCGCGTTTCGGGGGGGCAGCGCGTTCGGCGCATTCCGGGCGTTCTGGGTGTCCTGCGCGGAAACAGGGCCGGTTTGCCGGTTTACTCCATGTTCAGAAAAAGAAGCACAGCCGGAAAGAATTAAACTGTACAGAAATGGAAGCAGAACAAGTAAAGGGTATTTCATGTGCCGGTGGAACCGAAACCGCCTTCTCCCCGGCTGCTCTCCGGCAAACTGCTTACCATGGTAAATTCGGCGCGGGTTACCGGCGCAATAACAAGCTGGGCTATGCGCTCACCAGGTTCAATTAAAACGGGTTTGGAACTGAGGTTAACAAGTATAACCCCCACCTCGCCCCGGTAATCGGAATCAATTGTGCCGGGGCTGTTAAGAAGTGTCAGTCCTTTTTTCAAAGCCAGTCCCGAACGGGGGCGCACCTGGGCCTCCCAGCCGTCCGGAACAGCCATGCGGAGTCCGGTGGGAATAAGCATGCGTTCTCCCGAAGCCAGTTCCAAAGCTTCGGGAATATCCGCTTTTAAATCGGCACCGGCTGCCTGACTTGTTGCGTAAAGAGGCAGCATTTCCTCTTTACAGCAGACAGGAACAGCCAGCTTCCTGTCAGAAGCCATGCTTTCCTCCGGATATCAGCGCCGGAAATGCCTGTTCCCGCCTGAGCGGCCGCCTCCTCCTGAACGGGAGTTCGGAGAGGGTTTCCAGTCCGGGTTATCAGCGTCGACAACGCTCAAATTCAGGCGGCCCATGCGGTCAATTTCAACCAGGCGCACTTTTATCTTTTCACCTTCTTTTACAACATCCTCAACATTTTCAACACGTTCAGGAGCCAGCTTGGATATATGACAAAGGCCTTCTTTTCCGGGAAGAATTTCAACAAAGGCTCCAAAGTCCATAATGCGTTTGACTTCACCGGTGTATACAGTGCCAACTTCAGGTTCTTCAACAAAGTTTTTCACCATTTGCAGGGCCTGCTCAGCTCCCTCGCGGCCGTCCTTGGCAAATATTGTAACAACTCCGTCGTCGTCAATATTCACTTTGGTTCCGGAAGCTTCACTGATACCGCGGATATTCTGACCGCCGGGTCCGATAATGGCGCCGATTTTATCCACATCAACCTTGTATGTCAGAACAGCCGGAGCAAATTTGCTGATGGCCTGAGAAGGTTCACTGATGGTTTTTGCCATCTCGCCCAGAATATGCAGACGGCCGGCTTTAGCCTGTTCCAGCGCGTTCTTCATTATGTCAATGCTGATGCCGTCCACTTTAATATCCATCTGGAACGCTGTAATACCGTCCCTGCTTCCGGTTACCTTAAAGTCCATATCGCCCATGTGATCTTCTTCACCCAGAATGTCGGAAAGAACAACATTTTTGTCTCCTTCCTGAATCAGTCCCATGGCAATACCCGCTACAGGAGTTTTAAGAGGCACACCGGCTGCAAGAAGAGCCATGGTGCCGCTGCAGACAGTTGCCATGGAAGAAGAACCGTTCGATTCGGTAATTTCCGAAACAACACGGATGGTATAGGGAAATTTTTCCTTTGCGGGAAGAA
>PDRU01000190.1 GCA_002748225.1 Spirochaetales bacterium
TCAAGAACCATCAACAGCATAATAGCACCGGCTCCCGGAACACCAGCGGTTCCAATGGACGCGAGTACCGCAGTGGTAATTACAGTTATCTGCTGTCCAACAGTCAGTGGCAGACCAATGGCCAGACCAACAAAAATAGCACAAACACCTTGATAGATTGCAGTTCCATCCATATTAATGGTCGCACCAAGAGGCAGGGTAAAGGAATACACCCCTTTGGAAATACCCATTTTATCCCTGGCAACGGACATGGTTACTGGCAGAGTTCCGCCGCTGGAACGGGTAACAAAGGCGGTAAGCATCGCATCCTTTGCCTTGCCAACAAACATTTTCAGACTGATCTTGTTAAATGCAAGCAAACCACCATATACAAGAACCAGCTGGGCGGCCAGGGCAACATAAACGGCGAGGGTTACTGTTCCGAGCGGACCAAAGGCCGCAGCACCCTGCTTTCCAAAAACCACGGCGATCAGAGCAAATACACCAATGGGGGCATATTCAAGAACCCAGCGGACAACCTTGTACATAATCTCCGCACAGCCCTCAAAAAAACGAAAAACCGTCTCGCCCGCTTCCTTCACTCTCTCATCATAACTCTGGCGAATATAGGCAAGACCAATTCCGAACATAAGGGAGGAGAAGATTGTTGGCAGAATTTTACCGCCGGCAATGGCAGAAAACGGGTTTTTAGGGATAATATTCAAAAAAGTACTGGCAAGATCCGGCGCTTTAACCTCTTTCCCCTTGGCCGCAACATCGGCGACCATATCCATTCCCGCACCAGGGCTGAAAAGGTTACCAACAACAAGCCCCAGGGCAACGGCAAATCCCGAGGTCAACAAATAAAAGCAGAATGCCTTGACTCCGATCTTGCCAAGTTTTGCCGGATGGATACTTGCAGCCCCGACCACCAGGGTAAAAATCACCACAGGCATAACAATCATCTTCAGCAAACGAACAAAGATATCACCCAACGGACTGACCCAGCTGATTCCCGGCCCGACAATTAAACCGATGACTGCCCCCAACACCAGACCAAGCAAAATCCGCAGCAGCAGGTTTGAGTTAAAATACCAGCTAAAAAGACCACGTTTTTCTTTCATTCTGCACCTCAAAAATTAGGCTTCATTAAAAACTGCGGTAAAACCGCAGCAACACTCAGTATCATTGAATATATCCGCCCCCTTAACTATTGCAAGAGTTTGTTGACAGAGTCTGTTATTATACGGGGAAGTATCCATCATGGGAAAAAACAAAAAATTCAACGAATTGACACTTAAAATCAGAGGTTATAAAAATGATTGCATATTACAACGGCGAATTCTTACCCAGGGAAAACATTTTCATTTCTCCAGATGACAGGGGGTTTCTCCTTGCAGACGGTCTCTACGAAGTTATTCGCAGCTATAGCGGCAAATTATTTCGTATGGAAGATCATATTGAACGTCTAAACTACGGCGCAAGGGAACTCCGTCTGAACCACACAGACTTTTCCTA
>PDRU01000193.1 GCA_002748225.1 Spirochaetales bacterium
AACTCGGCACCCCACTGCAGATACTCTCCAATACTGGCAATAGGACCGGTCAGACAGTTCAGAAAGGGAATTTCCCATTCTTCCGCAGCCGTACTTTTCTTTTGGCAGGAAACCGCAAAAGCCATTGAAATTAAAAGCAGTAACAACAGACCTTTTTTCATTTTTCACTCCCTCCAAACATCCTATACGGCCTTTCCCTTATCCGAAAGACCTTTCTGCAGCTTTTTCACCATGCGCCGCGTTATAAATCCTTCCGGTTTTATAACCAGCACAAGAATTAAAAGCAATCCATACAGCACATTGCTCCATGACTGCAATGATTCCGGAAGAACCAGGGAAAATCCCCACAAAACAGGAGCGGCCAGAAGAGTACCCCAAAGGGTTGTATGCCCCCCCAGAAAAAGAATGGTCATGCAAATTCCAATCAGCTGAAATGTAAAATGATTCGGAGAAATACTGCGCATAATAAAAGCGTACATAACACCGGAAATACCGCCGAGGGCACTGGCCCAGGTCTGTAGAAGCATGCCCATTCTTTTAACATTCACGCCGAAAGAAGAAGCAAGATTCCGGTCAGTGAAAATGGTAGAAGCCGCGCGGCCCAGTCTGGAATAATCAAAACGGAGAATAAAAAATCCTGTTATCAGTACCAGAATATATACAACAGCCAGCAGAAAAACCCGGTTATCCGCGGAAGAAGAAAGAACCTTCGGTATGCTGAAAATACCCATGGGCCCCCCGAGAATCTCCATATTTTCAATAACAGTCTTTGTCAGATAAATAAACGTGAAACCCACTATCACAACCGCAAAGCAGGGAGCATCGCCAATAGCAAACGACACAAGAAAACCTGTCAGCGCCGCCAGTAAAGTACCGAGAGGAAGAAGAACCCAGAAGGGCCAGGAATAATTGACAGACATAAACGCGGCAAAGTAGGCCGAAAAAGCCATATTGGCCACCGTCATAAAATGCAGCTGTCCCATCCGGTAGGGCAGATACAAAGACCAGCTCATCAGTATGTAAACTGCCGTTATGGCCAGATAATAATAAAGCGGTAAAGACACCTTGCCCTCCACAGCTACAGCCGGGATCCGAAAATTCCCCGGGGTTTAATCAGTATCACCACAAGCATAATGACAAACGCAATGGCGTTCGACCAGGAACCGGCCAGATAACCCTGAATAAGGGCCTCCAGAATACCCAGCAGCAGCCCGGCAACCAGTCCGCCTTTCAGGTTTCCCAATCCGGCAATAATGGAAACAGCCAGAACCTTGTGCCCCAGCTGATCCCCCAGCCCGGCGGAAGCCGAACCCAGAAGAACTGACATCAATACAGCGGTAATACCGCCCAGAACACCGGTTAAGGCGTAACTCATAAATCCGGTTTTCAGCAGCGGAATACCCGCAAGTCTGGCACCGGCCGGATCTTCGGCTATGGCCCGGAAGGCCCTTCCTGTCCGTGTTCTGTAAAGCAGCCAGAACAGAAAGGC
>PDRU01000194.1 GCA_002748225.1 Spirochaetales bacterium
ATCAAAGTGCATAAACATAATAATGAACGAACGGATGAATGAAACATTGTTGGTCTCCTTGAAAATACATGTAAGTTGTGCGTAACCGCATTTATAATGAAGCAAATACTACAATGAAATAATAAACGTTAATTCAATAGTTTATTGAAACTTTTAGAATAAAACAAAATCATCTATGAGCTTGCCTGCTTTTCCAGTTCAGTTGCGTCCATTCCAGTACATCCGCTGATGACGCCATAATCATATCCTTTGTCCAGCATTTTTTTTTGCGATGTCCATTCTTGAACGCAAAACGCCTTTCTCTATGCCTTCTGCCCTGTCTTTCTCTATGGCTTGCTTCAGGCCTCTTTCCAGGGCGTCATCAAGGGCGGAATCATGATCCAGCTTCCATTTCATGCGGGCTTCATAGGCATCTACAAGTTCTGGATCCATGCTAAAGGCAAGATATTTCTCGTGGGCCTTGTTCAGAATTGGATTTTCTTTTAACAAAATACGCATTTTTTCATCCCTCCCTACCCAAAGGGGAGGGAGGGGGAAAGGCAAAGAGATACTAAGGCTGCATCACCAGGCGGAAACCGAGGTCGTAGGCGCGGACGCTGGCCGAGTCTTTGAGGCGATCAGCCGACCGCAGGTGCCTGGCGGAGTGGATCCAGCTGCCGCCGCGGATCACGCGGCAGGTGCCCGAATCAGGCCCCGTGGGATCCTGGGAAGGACTGCTGGCGTAATAGCTTACACCATACCAGTCCTGACACCACTCATAGACATTCCCGCTCATGTCATGGAGGCCCCAGGCATTGGCAGACTTGTGCCCTACCGGGTGGGTAGTATCATTACTATTGTCCTTATACCAGCCAACCTCGCCAACATCATCTCCCCCCGAATACGTATTCCCCGGAACGTCCCCACGGGCGGCATACTCCCATTGGGCTTCTGTGGGCAGGGAAAAGGTTTTCCCTGTAAATTGATTCAGCTGCGCAATAAAATTCTGAACATCATCCCAGGAGACCATTTCCACAGGCAGATTGTCCCCATGAAAAAAGGAGAGATTGTATCCCGTGATATGTTTCCATTGGGCCTGGGTCACTTCATACTTGCCCATCCAGAACCCCTGGGTCAGAGTCACTTCATGGCGGGGTTTTTCGTTGTTAAGGGCATCAGGATTCGTATCCAAAGATCCCATATCAAAGGTGCCTGGCGGAATCCACACAAGGGTCAGGTCAACCCCGTTCCCAAGATCAATGATTCTCTCTGTTCCTGGCAGAATATACGTAGTAAAGGCCACCCTTTTCTCCTGTGCAAGATGGTTGCCAGATGTGTCCTGGACCCCTGTCTTTACCACCACACGATATGGTTGGTTATATGCAAGAGGCGCAACTGGTGTCAGGGCCACGCTGGTGTCTGTTTTACTCAGGGTAAATGCAATGGGATAGAAGTGAAGGCCAAAGACGCGTCCCAGGGCAAAATTCCCCGGAA
>PDRU01000191.1 GCA_002748225.1 Spirochaetales bacterium
TAAAACAGGCTCTCATGTTGTTTGCACTTGCAGGAATGGCTTGTACCGATACCAGGTTGTCGCAGTCTTTAAAACATTGGAGCATGTGGGTTACGCCTGCAGGAATGGCTTGTACCGATACCAGGCTGGTACAGGTGTCAAAACAGCCGGTCATATTGGTCAGTCCTTCCACATTTGCCGGCAGTTTCAGGGCAACAAATTTTATGGGATTACTTTTAAATATGTCTCCCAGGGGACTTGCGGAAGAATCGCTGCCTTTCAGGTCAGCGGCCGTCAGGCCGGTTACCTCAATGTAGTAGGGGCCGCCGACGGGTTTCTCCTGAAGCCAGGCATTCAGTTCACCAAAGGCCACCTGGGCATAGGACGGACCTTCCGGAGTTAGACCCGCGTTGGGACAGCCGGCCAGAATGGTTATAAAAAGAATGCCGGCGAGTAATATCCCCCCTCTGAAGATATACAGGGTTTTCCGGGGTCTTTCAGTTTTGTGTTTCATTTTTTCCTCCTGCTGTTCAATATACCCCGGAAATAAAAAAAAAGCCGTTTTTTCGCGAAATCCTTATATAAAAAAGTTTTTTACTGCGGCACGGTCTTGATGCAGGATTCTGTACAACGAGGAAGACGCCGCCCCTTTGCCGGGTGCATTGGAGGACTCAATGAATTGAGTCCTCCGGCAGGGTTTTACGGAATGGCCGCAAACTTATTTGCCGTAGTACCCATGTCGGCGGCATGGAGCGTGTAGGTTGTCAGCTGACCGGAGGGCACCTTAATGCCGCCGTCTTCAAGCGCGGTGCAGTCGTCAAAGGCATAATTAAACTCTTCGTCCACATAATCACACCTGAGCGTTACTTCGGTAAGAACGGTGCAGCCTCTAAAACAGTAGCCTATGTTGGTCACACTTGCAGGAATCTCCGGCCCCTGCTCCAGGCTGCTGCAGTCGGAAAAACAGGCGTGCATGTCTCTCACACCTGAAGGAATGGCCGGAGCCTGTGTCAGGCTGCGACAGGCCATAAAACAGCAGCGCATGTTGTTTACTCCTGAAGGAATGGCTGGTGCCTGTGTCAGGTTGCTGCAGCCCATAAAACAGCTGTTTATATTGGTTACACCTGAAGGAATGGCCGGAGCCTGTGTCAGGCTGCTGCAGTTCATAAAACAGGAGCCCATACTGTTTACACCTGAAGGAATGGCCGGTGCCTGCTTCAGGCTTCTGCAGTTTATAAAACAGCAGCGCATGTTGTTTACGCCTGCCGGAATGGCTTGTACAGATACCAGGCTGGTGCAGCCGCTAAAACAGTAGCGCATACTGTCTAGTCCTTCCACATTTGCCGGCAGCTTCAGGGCAACAAGTTTGTCCGGGTACCTTTTAAGTATTTCACCCAGGGGGCTTGCGGCAGAAGGCTGATAGCTGCCTTCCAGGTCATCGGCCGTCAGGCCAGTTACCTCAATGTAGTAGGGGCCGCCATCGGACAGCCGGTTAGAAGGGTTATGAAAAGAATGCCGGCGAGGAATATCCCTCCGCTGAAGGTATACAGGGCTTTCCGGGGGCTTGCAGTTCTGTGTTTCATTTTTTTCCTCCTGCTGTTCAATATATCCCGGGAATAAAAAAAAGCCGTTTTTTCGCGGAATTCTTATATAAAAAAGTTTTTTTACTGCGGCACGGTCTTGCGTGTTTTGAAAAACATGCCTAAGATAAGTCAAAAGAAGCTAAAAATAAAGAGAAAAGAAATTGTTACACCTGCTTGACGAAAGAGAAAGGAAAATACTCTCTCTGCTTATTGAACAGCCGCGTATCGGGGTTAATGAACTGAGCCGTCTTC
>PDRU01000192.1 GCA_002748225.1 Spirochaetales bacterium
AACCACTTCCGATTACGACCGGGAGAAACTTCAGGAACGTCTGGCCAAGCTGGCCGGCGGTGTGGCTGTTATTAACGTGGGCGCCGCTACTGAAGTGGAACTGAAAGAGAAAAAACACCGGGTGGAAGATGCTCTGTCCGCTACCCGCGCTGCAGTGGAAGAAGGTGTTGTGGCCGGAGGCGGCTTAACCCTTATTCAGGCTGCCAATGCTCTGGAAAAAATGGATGTGTCCAAGTTCACTGAAGAAGAAAAAGTGGGCTTCAGCATTGTGAAGAGAGCTCTGGAAGAACCTATCCGCCAGATTGCCGAGAATGCCGGTGTGGATGGTTCCATTGTGGCTGACAAGGCCAAGAACGAGAAGAAAGGTGTGGGTTTTGATGCCAGCGCCATGGTATGGACCGATATGCTGGGTGCCGGTATTATTGACCCGGCCAAGGTAACCCGCAGTGCTCTGCAGAACGCGGCTTCCATTTCCGGCCTGCTGTTAACCACTGAATGTGCCATTACTGATATTCCCGAGCCTGAAGCTCCTCCCGCGGCCCCCGGCGGCGGCATGGGCGGCATGGGCGGCATGATGTAAACGAATGCCGCTGCTGATATCTGCCGGATTTGACGGCGTGTACGCGATAGTGGATAAACGCTCCCGTTCCCGTTACGGGAAACTGGATGCCCGTTCACTGGCGGATAAAGGTTTGTTCCGCGCGGCCTACCGCCGCACTGTCTTTGACGGGGATGCGGCCGGGGCGGATTATGTACTGGAGAAATTTAATGCTGTTTCTCCTTTAAAGTACGAGAAAAGCGCTGATTTAACCCGTGTGTTCGGTGTACAGCCGCCTTCAGACGATATTACCGGCGTAAGGGCGGTTTAGAACACGGTTTAGCAGCTGTTCTCATTGACTGAGGCACCCACACTGTGTTACGGTGTTTCGATTTTTCTATATTCCGGAGGCTGTTCGGGAGCTTTCCCGGCCGGTTTCCATTCAAGGCAGGCCAATAACAATGTTGAATTTACTTATGGCAGCTCCCCCGCAGGGCGCCGCTCAGGGATCGACTCAGGGTTCGATGGTTCAGATAGGAATGATCGTTCTTGTTTTTGCCGTTTTCTGGCTTTTGATTATCCGCCCGCAGCGGAAAAAGCAGAAAGATGAGCAGAAAATGCGGGATGGTGTTAAAAAAGGCGACCGGATAACCAGTATTGGCGGAATTCGGGGCGTTGTAAAAAATGTT
This sequence comes from Spirochaetales bacterium, assembly GCA_002748225.1. Lineage (GTDB taxonomy): Bacteria > Spirochaetota > Spirochaetia > DSM-2461 > DSM-2461 > UBA2779. Next base: position 1,228 of record PDRU01000192.1, read on the forward strand.
GCGGATAAAACCGTTATTGTGGAAGTGGACAACAAGGGTAACACCCTGGAGTTTACTAAAAGTGCCATTGGCGCTGTGGAAGCTGTTGATTCGGCTCACAGGACTGACAGCGTTGAAGCGGCCGATAAGGAATAATCCGTTTTTACCGGAGATGACTGAATGACCAAATTTATGCGTTTACTTCTGGTTCTTGTTGCTGTAGGACTGGGAGTTGTATTTTTGTATCCGACAGTATCATGGTACTTCTTTACAGATCAGTCCATGAAGGATCTGGCAAATGGAACCCGGGAAGTTATCCGTAACTGGTCCAGAGACAAGGCCGCCGAAGATGTTGCGGCTTTGGAAAAACTCGCGAAGGACTCAGATGCCGTAGCAGCCCCCCTGCCGGAAAGGTATGATTTACTCAAAGATGCCGCCAGGGAAAACTACAAGCTTGTTGACAAGCCTGTTCCCCGGGACTGGACTCTGGGCGATGTACTGAACGGTTTTAAGAATTACGACCAGGTACGCAAGGCGCTGGAGAATGCCTACCGGCAGCAGGTTCTTGATCTGAAAGACATGCGGGGCCGCATTCTGAGCCTTGGACTGGATCTGTCCGGCGGTTTAAGTGTGGTTCTTGAGCCCGACTTTACCGACCTGGAAAAGAAAAGCAGCCGGGTGCTTTCAGCAGAAGACCGCAGTAAGGCTCTGGAGAGTGCTCTGGAGGTTATTAATAACCGTATTGATACCTTCGGTGTAACAGAACCTCAGATCCGCCGTCAGCTGGACGACTCCATACTGATAGATCTTCCCGGGAGGGGCTGACAGCTCTGGGCTACTATACCAAGGACAGTTACGGTATTGACCAGTTTAACGGCTGGATTGTTGTTACCGAAGAGCCGGGTCTGGACGGTCAGCATATTGTGGAAGCCCGTCCCGAGACCGACCCAAACACCCTCCAGCCCATTGTTACTTTCCGGCTGGATGCTGAAGGAACCACCATTTTTCAGCGCTTAACCTCTGATAATGTGGAAAAGTTTATGGCCGTGGTCCTTGACGACAAGGTAAAGGCCTACGCGCGCATTACCGAAGCCATTCCCGGCGGAAGTGTCCGCGTTACCGGTTTCGACTACGCTGAAGCCAACGACCTGGCCGTTGTTCTGCGCACCGGTTCCCTGCCGGTGCAGCTTGGAGTACGGACGTTGCAGTCTGTGGGTGCTTCTCTGGGCTCCGATACCATTCAGGCCGGTCTGAAGGCCATTCTGATTGGTTTTGCCCTGGTGTTTGTGTTTATGGCCGTTTGGTACAAGGGCGCCGGTCTGGTAGCT
>PDRU01000085.1 GCA_002748225.1 Spirochaetales bacterium
ATTGCGGAAATTACCCGCCAGTATCTTGATTATCTTCAGTACAACACTGCCGCAGATCTTGAAAGTTTATCGGAATTCTATTTACTGGCCGCAACTCTGCTTTATATAAAGTCGCGTATGCTGCTGCCTGTGGAAGTCGATCTGGAAGATGAACTGGAAGATCCCCGCCAGGAACTGGTGCAGAAACTTATTGAGTACGAAAAAATCCGGAAACTGACCGATCTTATGGCAGAGAGGGAAGCTCAGGCCGACTGGATTGTGGAACGCAAACAAACCCAGCCTGTACTGCCGTTCCCGGATGAAGATGATTTATGGGAACAGGTGGACACCTGGGATCTTTTGAAAAGTTTCAGCAAAGTAATGAAAGGACTGGGCGGAGAGAAGGTTATAAGTCTCTGGGAAGAAGTGTCCATTAATGAAAAGATAACTCTGATAAGAGAGTATCTGGAAGACCGGGAAACCTTCAGTTTTGATGATATTATTATAAATCCCGGTTCTATTATGGAAGTAGTGAGTGCTTTTCTGGCCGTACTGGAACTGATGAAAAGCGGTGTCATCAATGTTTACCAGAACCGGCTTTTCGGCGATATTCGTATTGGAGGTGCAGGGAATGGATTACACAGCTGAAGCAGCCGTTATTGAGGCGGTTCTGCTGCTTGAGGTGGAACCTGTTGAAGAGTCTTCCATTGCCCGTATAACAGGTTTTGACAAAAAAGTGGTATCGGAAGCACTGAAAGTTCTTCAGGAAACATACCGCGTGGAAGAACACGGCATTGAGCCTATTCACATAGCCGGAGGCTGGTCGTTCGCGCCGAAGGAACGGCTGTGGAATATTCTGAAAACCCGTTACGGTAAACAGCGTGAAGAGAGGCTTTCGCGGGCCGCGCTGGAAACCTTGTCCATTATTGCCTATTCACAGCCCTTAACACGCGCCGAAATTGAGAACCTGCGCGGTGTTGGCGCGGACAGCATGATCCGTCTGCTCCGTGAAAAAAACCTCATACGTGAAGTGGGCCGTAAAGATGCTCCGGGACGTCCTGTCCTTTACGGTACAACACGGGAATTCCTGAAGATATTCCGGCTGGAAAGCATTGCAGACCTTCCCAGACTGGACGAGCTTGAAGAGCAGCGTTTTGCTCCTCAAAAGGAAAATAATGCAGATGAGTAATCAGGAAGAAAAGGCCGGCATCCGTCTGCAGGTGCGCATGTCGCGTTTCGGTATTGCTTCCAGAAGAAAATGCGAAGAATATATTGCCCAGGGCCGCGTAAAGGTAAACGGCAGGGTTGTTATTCAGCCGGGAACACGGGTTCTTGACACTGATGAAGTTACTTTTGACGGAGCGAGGGTGGGGCAGGCCAGAAAATTTGTGTATATAGCACTCCATAAACCGGCTGGTTTTCTGTGCTCTGACGCAGACCCTGACGGACGGCCGCTTGCAAAAGATCTTTTTCAATCGGTGGTGAAAGACCGGGTATTTCATGTTGGACGTCTGGATTTTATGTCAAGCGGGCTTATTTTTTATACCAATGACGGCGAATTTGCCCGTTATCTGACACATCCCTCCAGTAAAATTCAAAAAGAGTATCTGGTTACAACTAAAAACGTTATTCCTGAAGAATTCCTTGAGCGGTTTAAGCGCGGCCTGGTTGTGGACGGAGTCCGCTACAAAGCGCTTGAAGCCGAATTAACCGGACCCAGAACAGCCCGCGTTGTTCTGACAGAAGGCAAGAACAGGGAACTGCGCAATGTTTTTCTGGGTTCACATCTGAGAGTCCGCCGGGTTCATCGAATCAGAATCGGTTCCGTTGCGCTGAAGGGCATATCAGCCGGACATTTCCGTTTTTTAAAAAACAGCGAAGTAAAATCATTAATGGGGAAGGGGGGCAGCCGTGGTCGTAGCCATTGACGGTCCTGCCGGAGTTGGTAAAAGTACTCTGGCGCAGAGAATTGCGGACAGTTTTAAATTCTTTAATTTAAATTCAGGTTCTTTCTACCGTGCTTTAGCCGTGAAGGCTCTTGATGAAAACATTGAGATGGAGAATACAGAGCAGGTTGTTGCCTCCGCGCGCAGCGCTCAGCTGGAAATTGTTGACGGCCAGCTGTACCTGGACGGGAAAAATGTTGAAGACCGTCTGCGTACGGACCAGGTGGACCGCTGGTCTTCCATTATTTCCACAATAGTGCCTCTTCGTCATGTTGTTAATGAAAATCTGCGCCGTATTGCCGGTAAAATGAACCTTGTTGCGGAGGGCAGGGATATGACAACTGTTGTGTTTCCCCATGCCGAAGTAAAAATTTATTTAACGGCTGACGCATCTGTGCGCGCTTTAAGGCGTTTTAAGCAGGGAACTTCAGCCGAAACTCTCCAGGAAATAGAGCAATCCATCATTGAAAGAGATCTCAGAGACAAAAACAAAGCCGAAGGCTCCCTTATCATTGCTGAAGATGCGCAAGTTATAGATACCTCAGCCTTGACCTTGAAGCAGGTTTATGAGAAAGTGGAAACGTTGATACGCAAGGCTATAAGCCTCCAACACATATCTTAACACAGTTTCAGGAGAAAACATGCCCGAATCGGATGCCTTCGCTCAGGAGAGCAATCAAAAACAACTTCAGGAAAAATACCTGAAGACCCTCGATCAGATAGAGGAAGGTGGACTTATCGAGGGAGAAGTTATTCAAGTCGATAGTGAATTTGTCTATCTGGATGTCGGATTGAAATCGGACGGGAAAATCCCGGTGGATGAGTTTGCGGAGTTACCAAGTGCAGGCGACACTGTCGAAGCTGTCCTGGTAAAACGGGAAGGACGTCACGGCGAGGTTGTGATCTCCAAAAAGAAAGCTGACATGAAAGTTTTCTGGAAGACACTCCGTGAAGCTTTCGATGCGGGAAACCCTGTTGAGGGTACTGTGGCTAAAGCCATTAAAGGCGGATTTGAAGTCGATCTGGGGTTTGATATCCGCGCGTTCTGTCCTGTAAGTAAAATGGATGTTCAGCGCATTGAAAATCCGGAAGAATATATCGGCTTAACTTCTCCATTCCTTATTGATCGTCTTTACAGTGAAAAGAAGGTTAATATAGTTCTGACCCGGAGGCTCTACCTTGAACGCCTCACGGAAAAAAACAGAAACCATTTCTTTGAAACTGTTGCCATTGGTGATGAAGTGGAGGGAACTGTAAAGAGTTTTACTTCCTTCGGTGCTTTTATTGATCTCGGCGGTTTTGACGGTCTGCTGCACATTAACGATATGAGCTGGGGACATGTTACACGTCCTAAAGACTATGTCAAAAAAGGCGAGAAAATCAAACTGAAAGTAATCCGCATGGATCCTGTTGAAAAGAAAATCAACTTGTCCCTGAAGCATTTTCAGGCCGATCCGTGGTCTACCTTTGAAGAAAAATATTCTGTCGACCAGATTATTAAGGGAAAAGTAACCAAGCTGACTGATTTCGGTGCGTTCATTGAAATTGAAGAAGGTATTGAAGGTCTGGCGCATATTTCCGAGCTTTCATGGGTTAAACGCGTTAAACATCCCCGGGAACTGTTCAGTATCGGCGATGAATGTGAAGCCATGATTCTGGGTTACGATATTCCGCAGGGCCGCATTTCTCTGGGACTGAAACAGGTTCTGCCCAATCCATGGGAAGAAATTGAAGCCAAATATCCGGAAGGAACCCGCGGAAAATGGGTTGTTAAAAAAATTACCAATGCCGGCGCTTTTGTTGAACTTGAAGAAGGTATTGATGCGTTTCTGCATGCTGACGACCTTTCCTGGACTAAAAAAATACGGAATGTTTCCAGTGTTCTGACCGAAGGTGAAGAAGTGGAAGCTGTTATTATCAGCGTCAGCCCGGAAGAACGCCGGATCAGACTTGGTGTGAAACAGCTTCAGGGTGATCCCTGGCAGTCGTTCCACGACAAGAATCCCCGCGGAACCATTATTGAAGGTGAAATAACCGGAAAAACAGATTTCGGTGTGTTTGTACGTGTTGAGGGCGATATTGAAGGCCTTATTCACAAAAACAACCTTACCGAAACCCGTGAAGAAGATCCGGAAGAAAAACTTGCCTCCCTGAACGTCGGTGACAAAATTAAAGCGTCCGTAACTGAAGTAAACGTTGGTAAGCAGAAGCTTTCACTTTCTGTCCGCGAAATGAAGTATCGTGAAGAACGGGCTGAAATTTCCAAGTATATGGATGGAGATGAAGAGTCTGCTGATTCCTACACCCTGGCCGATATGCTCAAGGGCAAGGAAAGCTAGGCTCCGGCTGGTTGTTCCATGTCTGAAAGCGGTGTGAGTAACGAGGTAAAACGTCTCGAATCGCTTATTGAGATTAATTCTCTGATCAATTCCGAATACCGGGATGTCAGGGTATTACTCTCACGGATAATGGAATCAGCTGAAAAACTTATAGGCTCTGAAGCCTCGTCGCTTCTTCTGGTAGACAGTGGAACAAACCGTCTTTACTTTGAAATAGCGCTGGGTGACAAGGGTGAGGAAGTTAAGAAATATGTGCTGGAAATGGGTGAGGGGATTGCCGGCTGGGTGGCTCAGAACAACTGTTCACTGGTTGTAAATGATGCCCAGAACGATCCCCGTCATTTCTCTGCTATCGGTGACGACACCGGTTTTAAAACCCGCAATCTGATAGCTGTTCCCATGCGTCAGCGCGAACAGGTAATAGGAGTTCTTGAAGTTATAAACAAATCCGGCGGAGCTCCCTTCAATGATGAAGATCTTTATCTTCTGGAAGTGCTGGCTAATCAGGCTTCCATTGCCCTGCAGAACGCCCGTGAGTATGATCGTTTGAGCAACGAATTGAATTCACTGCGCAAAGGAAGAGGGCGTGAAGGGGCTGCAGAACGCCGCGGCCGGAAAATGACCTGGGCCAGTCCGGTAACAGAGCAGGTGGTTCAGCAGGCAGCAAAAATGGCCGTTTCCGATTCTCCTGTATTGATTCAGGGCGAAAGCGGAACCGGAAAAGAACTGCTGGCTGATTATATTCACGCTTCGTCCAGAAGAAGCCAGTTTCCTCTTATTAAAGTAAACTGCGCGGCTATTCCGCATAATCTTCTGGAAGCAGAACTGTTCGGATATGAAAAGGGCGCATTCACCGATGCCGTCCGGGAAAAAACAGGATATTTTGAACGTGCTGACGGCGGCACACTTTTTTTGGATGAGGTTGCCGAACTGTCTTTACCCGCTCAGGGCAAACTGCTCCGGGTACTTCAGGACGGGCGTTACCAGCGGGTAGGCGGCGATAAGGATATTGTAGTTAATGTCAGATTAATTGCCGCGACAAATGTCAATCTGAGTGAAGCGGTGGCCAGTGGTTCTTTCCGCCAGGATTTATATTACAGGCTGGCAGTTCTTCCGCTTGAAATGCCGCCTTTAAGAGACAGACCGGAAGACATTGAAGTGCTGGCCCGCCGGTTTCTGGATGATTTTTCAACAGGAAAAACCAATGCTCCTGCTGATTTTACACTGGAAGCCATTCAGGTATTGTTTTCTTACCGCTGGCCGGGTAATGTCAGGGAACTGCGCAATGCTGTAGAGCGCGCTGTAATAATGGGAAGCGGATGTGAAAAAGTAAAGCCTGAACACTTTGGACTGAATAGAGGTGTTGTTCCGAATGTGGAATATAAGGGAAAAAGCCTTAAGGATTCGGTAACGGTGTTCAAGAAAAACCTTATTCGAGAGGTATTACAGGATACCGGCGGTAATCAGACAGCCGCCGCTGAAGTTCTGGGTATCCAGCGGACATATTTGTCGCGGATGCTGCGGGAACTGCAAATTAACCGTCGAGGAGAAATAGGATAATGAATAAAAAAACTGAACCTGAATTGACATTCAAAGAAAAAATTATTTTATACCTGAACAGTCACTGGAAGGCTGCTTCCATTTTACTGGGAGTACTTGTTCTTGCCATGGCCGGAATTCTTATTCTGGATCTGAGCGGCAGAAAAAAAGAAGAAGCTTCCGCAATGGCGGCGGAAGATATTCAGAAAGCCTTTGATGAGTGGAAGAAAGCTGAACCGGAAGACCGGGCTGATGAAGAGTTAAATACTCTTATCAATAGGGCTCTTTCCGATTATCCGCATAATTTTGCCGCTCAGAGAGCACTTTTTACCCGCGGCCTGATGGCTCTGGAAAAAGACGAATGGAACGGCGCTTCAGCGTCTTTTAATGAACTGGCTGAAAAGTGGCCGAAATCTTATCTGGCGCCTGTCAGCCTGGCAAACGCTGCTGGTGCTTTTGAGCAGGCCGGCAACATGGAGCAGGCTCTGGCCAGCTGGCAGAAACTGGCGGATAATTATTCCGGCACATCGGCTAATGTACCGGAGGCGCTTTTTAATATTGCGCGTCTTAACGAAAAAGCCGGCGATAATGATGCGGCTCTGGAAGGGTATAAAAACCTTGAGTCTCTTTTTCCTTCCAGCCGCTGGACAGACCTGGCTAAAACACGAATTTTAATTCTTAAATAGCCGGCCGAAGGGGAGCCCAAAAGGGTAATTCTGATTCTGTGTTAAACTGCAGGGTAAAAACAATTAATAAATATCTTTTATTTTTATTCATAAGCTGTTTATTAATTTCCTGCGGTTTGCCGGAATATAAGGAACTGCCGGCGCCTTCCAGGCAAGATCAGCCGGACCCGACAAGCATCGGTTTTCAAACTCCTTCCAATGTAAGCAGCATTACCGGGTACGTTCTTTATTATAAAATTTACTACAACCAGACTGATTTTGACACTGAAAATGATTCTTCCGCCTTTCAGGAAAGCACCTACAGCGCTTCAGGAAAGAGCATGCCGGTTGGAAGTACCATTCCGCTGCAGCGCGGATTTGCCCGGGCGGGCATTCTTAACGATTCGGACTTGCGCTCATTTCAAATACCCGATGAAAATATTGCAAACCGTTATGTTTATATTGATTTTGACCGTGGACAGCTTAACCGTGCGAGCATGGACGACACAAGCGAACAGCCGGCTGTCATTTTTGATACATATCCGTCAGGCGCTCTGCTGAGCCAGCGGTTATGCCGGGGAGTAAATGATCCGACAAATACAGCTTCTGACAAGCTGCTCTCCTTTGTTGCGGACTGGGACTGGAACGATACCAGCCCGGATGACGGATATAACGATGCCGACCTTTACCGCAAAAAAAATTTAACAGCCAGCTACAGTGTTCATGACATTGTTGAAAGTTTCAAAACAGGAACCGCGCCGCCTGCATCCTGGGCAACCGGAACCAGTGAGCTTATTATTGGATTTGCCGTCTACGCTCAGGGCTTCAGTCCGTCACCGCTGACAATTATTTACAGTAAGCCTGT
>PDRU01000086.1 GCA_002748225.1 Spirochaetales bacterium
TTTGTCCGTAGTGCCGCTGCCCATGGACAGAGACGCGGAAACATCCATCAGCACAAAAAGAATGAGTTCCCGTTCTTCCCGGAAGGTTTTGGAATAGGGCGCAGCCATCCGGGAGGAAACATTCCAGTCTATAAACCGGACATCGTCGCCGTAGACATAGTCGCGGACCTCATCAAATTCAAGCCCCGGACCTTTGAACACCGAATGATAATTACCCGCAAACAGTCCTTCCACCAGTTTTCGGGAACGCACATGGAGACGGCGGACCCGCGCGGGAAGATCTTCGCGGATCACGGAACTGTAACAGCCGCCAGCAAGCCGGAAATAACGTCATCGGCGTCCATCTGTTCGGCCTCAGCCTCGTAGGAAAGAACAATACGGTGACGCAGAACCATGGGAGCAACCGCTTTAACATCTTCCGGCAGCACGAACGCGCGTCCGTCAAACAAAGCCTGCACGCGGGCGGCCCGGTACATGGCCAAGGTGGCCCGCGGGGAAGCTCCGTATTCTATATAACGGGCCACCGGCAGTTTTTTCCGGTCCTTTACCCGCCCGGCGGCCACCAGAGAAACTATGTAGCGGCGGATTCCCTCTTCGGCTTTGACCGCTTCGGCGGCCTGGCGCAGCGTTATAACTTTTTCACGGTCCAGCACACGGCGCAGGGAAATATGAGGATTGTCCACCATCCGCTCCAGGACCATCAGTTCCTCCGCCGGCGAAGGGTAGTCTACCTTCACTTTAACCAGAAACCTGTCCAGCTGTGCTTCAGGAAGGCGGTAAGTTCCTTCCTGTTCTATGGGATTCTGTGTGGCCATGACAAAGAACGGTTCCGGCAGTTTGTATGTCTGCTCTCCAATGGTTACCTGTCCTTCCGACATGGCTTCCAGCAGGGCCGACTGCACTTTTGCCGGGGCACGGTTAATTTCGTCGGCCAGAATGACATTAGAGAAGATGGGCCCTTTCCGCGGCACAAATTCACCGGTCTGCTGACGGTAGATCATGGTACCGGTCAGGTCGGCCGGAAGAAGATCCGGTGTAAACTGTATTCTCTTGAACATGGCGGAAATAACATCCGCCAGGGTTTTGACGGCCAGGGTTTTGGCCAGACCCGGCACACCTTCCACAAGTACATGGCCGCCGGCAATAATACCGGTCAGGAGTCCATCCACCAGAGTTGTCTGCCCGACCACTCTTCTGCCGATTTCCTGCCGGACCTCGTTTATAAGTGCTCCGGCATTTTTAATTTTCTTTTCATCTGAAAAGTCCACGCGTCCTTCCTTTCATTTCATATTTCAAGTTCGATAATCAGCGTTTATCCGTATATAGTCTTCAGACAGATCACTGCCGGTTACAGAAGCGCGGCAGCGGCCCAGCCCCAGAGACAGTTCCATTTCAACCCGTTCGTTGTGAAGCGGCCAGCCGGGAGACGGCAGGGGCATTTCTCGCTCCGCAAAATACCCGGCAAGCCGCCCTTCGGTGCCGCCGTCCAGTAAAAAATCTCCCTTTTCAAACACGCGGCAGTTTCCAATATCCATGGTCAGCCGGTTTCTCTGCAGTTCCAGCCCAATGCGCCCGCAGGCAGCGCCCAGAGCCTGCAGCACACGCCCCACGTTGGGATCGTTTCCGCGCACGGCTGTTTTGGTCAGCGGCGCGTTAGCCACACAGCGGGCCAGGGTAACGGCTGTTTTCTCATCCGGGGCGCCGGACACCGTTACCCGGAAGACATGGGAACAGCCTTCTCCGTTACGCACCACATCTTCGGCCAATAAAGCGGCTGTTTCCATAAGAGAATTACGGAAAGCGCTGTCCCCCGGATAGGGATGCACTCCGGAAGAAAGAAGAATAACGGAATCGCTGGTACTTGTTTCCCCGTCCACCGACATACGGTTAAAGCTCATGTTCACCGCTTCGGAAAGGATACGCCGGGCCGAATTACGCGGCACATCCACATCTGTCAGAAAAAAGGCCAGCATGGTGGCCATATCCGGTTCCACCATACCCGCGCCTTTGGCCGCACCCGTAATGCGCCCGGCGCCGCATGAAGCAGAGCGGACCTTCGGCCAGGAGTCGGTTGTCATAATACACTCGGCAAAGGGCAGAAGAGATTCTCTCTGAAGCAGCCCCGGAAGTTTTTCTGCAGCCTCCTTCATTTCAGCGGCCGGCAGCCGCCAGCCTATAACACCTGTCGAAAGAGGAAGATACGCATGCGAGTCGCCGAAAATACGCGCGGTTTCCCCGGTCAGGTTCAAAGAATCTTCCAGTCCCCCGGACACACCCACGTTGGCCACTTTGTTGTTCACCAGAACACCCTGTACCGCCCCTTCATCCAGCAGACGCCGTCCGGCAACAACCGGCCAGCCCGGAAAGGCGTTACGGGTAAACATACCGGCAAACGACGGGGAGGGTTTATCCAGACGCAGCAGAGCCAGGTTCATGGACTGCGTTCCGGCATCCGGTTTTTCCCGGGGAATGAATTGAAGAGATGTAACTGCTGAAGCAAAGCCCTCCGGCAGAACTGACGCTTTTTCCAGCTCACGCCGCCAGGCTGTCTTGTCCGGGTATCTCATTGCGGCTCATAATAGCCTCAATAGCGGACGCAAGTCCACCGAATTAAAGGGCAGGATTGCAGTTATGGACACAACAGCATGGCAGATTGCGGCCGGAAGCGGAGTTCTTATAGTCTTTCTGATATTTTTGCTGATCCGCTCCCGGGTACAGCGCGGAGGAAAGCGCTCCGGTGAAGAAGAGGGCTGGGCAGACAGCCGGGAACTGATGCGCAGTATTTCCCGCCAGCTGAACGCCCTGGACCGCATTGGAGAACGTGTTGAGGGACTGGACCGGGCCTTCCGCATTCCCCGTGTCAGGGGAGGATTCGGCGAAACCCTGCTGGAAGAACTTCTGCGTTCATGGCTGCCGCCCGGTTCCTGGGCAGCGCAGTTTTCCTTTTCAGACGGCTGCCGGGTAGACGCCGTTATTAAAATGGGTTCCCGGCTGGTGGCTGTTGATTCCAAGTTTCCCCTGGAACGGCTGGAAAACTGGCTTTCGGAGGACGAAGAATACAGCACATCCATTCCCGCGGATGTCCGGAAAACATTTCTGACCCACGCCCAGGCTGTTTCATCACGCTATATCCGGCCCGACGAAGGCACCCTTTCCTTCGCGCTGATGTACCTGCCCGCGGAAAACATTCATTACCGCCTGCTGCGCGACGACGACGGCAGCATTATGCGCCAGTGTCTGCAGCTCAACATTCTGCCGGCAGGGCCGTCCAGTCTCTTTGCCTATCTGCAGACTGTTTCCTACGGATTAAAAGGCCTGGCGCTTCCTGCCGAAGGCCGCGAACTGCGTTCCAGGGTAGACCGCCTGAAACGCGACTTCAACGCGCTTGTCAAGCCTCTTTCGGTGGCCGCGGGCCACTTGAAGAATCTGAACGGCAGCTGGAGGGAAATTGAAAAGATGACCGGGCGCCTGGAAAACAGTCTGGAGGCACTGGACTCCCGGAGCCAGTCCTGAAGCCGGGCTATTTCAGCTCGTCCCGGCTGTGAATAATTTTTGAAATTAAACCGTATTCCAGTGCCTCTTCAGCGCTCAGCCAGTAGTCTCTGTCGGTGTCTTTGGAGACCTTTGTTACTTTCTGACCGGTTTCTTCGGCTATGAGCCTGTTGATTTTCTCACGGAGTTTTTCCAGCTCTTTGGCATGGATTTCAATCTCCGTTGCCACACCGCGGATGCCCGAAAGCGGCTGATGAATAAGAAAATGGGCGTTCGGCAGACTCAGGCGGTTTTCCTTTTTTGCGGCCAGATGAACAAGCGCGGCAGCACTGGCCACTGTACCCATGCCTATGGTGTACACTTCCGGCTCAATAAAGCGCAGCATGTCGAAAATGGCATAACCGGCATCCGCGTCGCCTCCGGGAGAATCAATAAAAACCTTAATGGGCTCATTGCCGTCGGCTTCCAGAAGAAGCATCTGTTTAATAACCCGTTCGGCCAGCTCCTTGTCTATTCCGCCCGAGAGAAGAATTGTCCGGGTTTTCAGAAGCTTCAGCTGCAGGGCATCCATGCCGTCTTTTCCGTTTTTATTGTCTTTGGAATCATCGTCTTTCAGATAGATCACACATCACCTCATTCTGGATAAGAATGGAAATAATATAGTAAGCTCTGGGGAACGAGACAAGATACCCCCGGGAAAGGACCGAATATGACACATTGCAGACAGGGAAGAAACACACTGTGAAAAGCGGATTTACAGCTATAATAGGCCGGCCTTCAGCCGGAAAGTCCACACTTCTGAACACTCTCTGCGGAGAAAAAGTAGCCATTACATCGCCGGTTCCCCAGACCACCCGCAATGCCATCCGGGGCATAGTTAACCGGGAGCAGGGACAGATCGTTTTTGTGGACACGCCCGGCTATCATAAATCAGAAAAAAAACTGAACACCTACCTGAAAGACTCCGTCCACCGCAGCCTGGATGACGCAGACACGGTACTTTACGTGGTTGACGCCACACGGGTTCCCGGCCCCGAGGAGCTGGAAATAATGAAACTGCTCCGCAAAAGCGGCAAACCCGTTATTGCCGCCCTTAATAAAACCGACCTTGAAACACCTTATCTTCCGGAAATTCGCGGTCATATTCAGGCCTTGCTGATGCCCGCCGCCCTGCTCAACATTTCAGCAGTAAAAAACCGCGGACTGGATACACTTCTGGAAAAGATTTTTGAGCTGATGCCCGAAGGACAGGCCCTTTATTCAAAAGAATTCTACACCGACCAGAATCCCGAATTCCGCATTGCCGAAATTATACGGGAAAAAGCCATACAGGGCACGCGTGACGAAGTACCGCACTCTGTCTATGTTGAAATAGCAGACATGGAGTTCCGCAGTGAAAACCATCTGTGGGTCCGGGCCTTTCTGATGGTGGAACGCCCTTCCCAGACCGGAATACTGGTAGGACATAAAGGGGAGAATATCAAGAAGATCCGTGTGTCTTCCATTATTGAAATGAAACGTATTTTTCCCTGGAAGATAAGCCTGGATTTACGGGTTAAAGTTCATCCGAAATGGCGCCGTAAAGACACCCTGCTGAAAAACATGCTTGGCCCGGAACAGTAAGTTACTCCTCACGCACCTTTACACGGCAGCTTACGCTTCCATCTTCATTTTCCAGAAACTGTACATCTTCCTCAACATGCTTACGGTACTTTGAAAACACCCAGTTGGCTACAGCATCGTTCAGCTCCGCTTCGTTCAGCTCCAAATCTTCCAGAGCATAGACGCTGTACCCGCTCAGCGATTTATTGCGCAGAATAAAAAAGAGCAGGACAGGCAGAACAAGCAGGGCCACAACACCGCCATAGACGAGGGAGCGCACCGGCAGACTCAGTTTACTGAGCACAGATGTATGACTCAGAAAAAAAACGGTAAGGGCCGCAATAATAAAAACACCCAAAACAATAAAAACAACTGTCAGAACCCGGCTTAAAGACTTTTTCATAACGCTATATTACCATACTCCTCTATAAACCGGTCCACACAGTCGGCCCACCTGCTGTAAATTTTTCTCTCCAGCGGAAAATGCGGCCCCTCAAAACCGTAATATTTTTTCTGTTCGGATTTCAATCTGCCGAAAGTTCTGCGTGAGTAAACAGGAGGTATCATCCTGTCCCCTTCCGGCTGACAGAGCAGCACGGGTTTTGAATAATTTTCATACATAATGTCCGGCACAGCCTGAGTAACCAGGCTCAGAGCGCCCCGCAGACTGATGGAAGTGCCTGCCTGGGGATCGGTTTTCAATAAATTATTAAATTCGCTGCTGTCGGTTAAAGTGTCGTAGGAAATAAACGAATATGTTTTTACACGCAGTTTTCCGAACACTGAGGCCGCCAGCCTGAAAAGCGGCAGAAGCAGGGGCGTTAAACCTTTTGTGGTTGTTTCCTTTTTCAGAAATTCCCTGTCGCTCAAATTCCAGAGACACCAGCAGATCAGGGCATCGGCGCAGTTGTAGCGCGCGTCTGCCGCGTAGACCAAAGGGCCGCCCATACTGGCACCGCCCAGAAAGACCGGTCCCTGAAACTGCGATCTGGCATAATCAACAGTATCTTTCAGATTCCGCAGATGCGTGTTCCAGGTGTAATCGCCTTTTATTCTGCCGTTATATCCAAAACCTTCCAGGTCGGGAGCGACAATGTTATAGCCCTTTTCGTAAAGCGGTATGAGAAAGGGAAGCAGAACCCTGGCATAGCCGGCAATACCGTGGGCAAAAACAATAACAGGTTTCCCGCTGTCCGTGTTTCTGTACACTTCAGCGTTAATTTTTCCGCCCACGGAATCTATCTGAACAAGTTCCGCGTACATGGCCCACTTGTCAATCAGCTCTTTGCCAAACCAGCGGACCATGTAATTTTTCCAGAAATCACTGCCGGAAAATTCGGCCTTCATTCCCTCACCCTGCTTCATGCATTCAGCCTGGGGCGCAGTTTAGTCGCGGAAGATCTTTTGGATCTTGCTGATTTCCGAACTGCCCAGAGGGAACTGAATTTTCAGATCATCACGCATTTTTTTAAACACGTCCACTGTGCGCTGCACATCTTCTTCAGAGTGCGCGGTGGTGGGGATCATGCGGAACATAACCAGTCCGGGAGGAATAACCGGCCAGACAACACCCGTACAGAAAATACCGTGCTTGCGCAGATAGGAAAGCATGCCCATAGCCACATCTTCCAGATTATCCCCCACCGGAGTAAAGACCGCGCAGATGGGAGAATCGCCTGTGCCGATATGGTAGCCCAGATTCCGCAGACCATCCTTAAGCTGATTCGAACGTTCCCACATAATTCTGCGGCGCTCATCGCCTTCCTGCACAAGACGCAGGGCCACTTGCAGCGACTTCACATAGGGCATGGGCAGGGCCTTGGCAAAAACCTGCGTGCGCGCGTTGTAAGCAATCCAGTCGCGCACCTGGGTGCTGGTGGCCGCAAAGCCGCCGATGGAAGCAAAGGTTTTGGCAAAGGTTCCAAAATAAATATCTATTTCCTTCTGCACTCCCTGATGATCGGCCGTGCCGCGGCCTTTTTCGCCCATAACGCCGATACCGTGAGCATCGTCAATAAAAACACGGGCATCGTATTTGCGGGCCAGAGTGGTAATGCCCTTCAGATCGGCCAGATCTCCGGTCATGCCGTAAACGCCTTCCGAAAGAATCATTACACCGCCTTTGCGGTCTTTGTTAACGCTTTTGAGTACGGATTCCAGATCGTTCATGTCGTTGTGACGGAAGAAACGCACCATGGGTTTTCCGCCGTTGCTCCCCTTGGCTGGTGCTTCCGCTCATCATGCGGGAACCCATGGGGGAACTGACTGACCATTTTTCCGTGGCTTCCAAAGCCGCCTGTTTTATTTCTTCGTTTCCGGCCAGACCTATGTAGTTGTTGACCGACCACATAATATTATCCTGGCCCTGAAACTTCATGTGCGGTCCGGGTAAATCGTCAATAACCGGGAGGGTAAAGAACCGGTCTCCTGCGGCCCGGAACCGTCCAAAATAACCTGCGTCTGTTGCGCATTTGTCAAACATATCAGTCATGCTTACACTACTCCTGTTTTTGCTTTGGACATATTACCGGCAGATGTCGGGAAAGGGAAGCCCGTAACCGCGCCCCGGGCGGCAGAAACGAGCGCTTACCCGAGAGAGGCGGCTGTTCACGGGACGGGCAGCTTACCCGCAGCGGCAGCGCCGAGGGGCACCCGAGACCGCGCCGCGGACGGCAGCGCCGGGGCCCTGTCCCGCGCGCACGCCAACTGCGCGCAGAACACGCTATTTCTGGTATCACGTGATACCGGGCCTTATCCCGTGCGCACCAGCTGCGCGCCCGCGGCCCTAAACAGGACTGACACGCCGGCCCAGAAAGCGGTACACAAAAGGCAGGTAGTTATAGAAAAACACCATAATGGTATCGAATCCGCCGATAACCTTCCGGGGCCGCCTTCGAATTACGGCTTTCCAGTATTGACGGGCGCAGATATCCGGACTCATGCACTGACATCCGTCCGGATAAAACCGGGAATTGCCAGAGTAACCGAAATACCTGAATCGGCATATTCCAGAGCCAGACTCTCAAAATACCCGTGAAGAGCATGCTTGCTGGCCGAATAAGACGAACGCAGGGGAAATCCGAAAACACCCGTCAGACTGCTGGTAACACCTATACAGCCTCCGCCGGCGGCAATCATTGCGGGCAGAACCGCGTTAACCACAGCAGCCGAACCGAAAAAATTCAGATCCATAATTTTTCTGGCCGTTGCCGGCTCTGTATCCAGAACACGCGAGCGCTGTGACACACCTGCGTTCAGTATAAGGTAATCCGGCGCGTCACATTCGGCCGCCAGAGCGGCCAGCTTCCGGAAAGCCTCTTCCCCGCTGGAAAGATCAATGGCCTTGACATGAACAGAAACAGCGCCTCTTTCCCTGCACTGCCGTGCTGTTTCCTGCAGCACTTCCAGACGTGACGATATCAGACAAAGGCGGGCACCGGCTTCGGAGGCCCACAGGGCCATTTCCCTGCCGATACCGGCCGAAGCGCCGGTTATCCACACCATTTTATTCCGGAGTTTTTTCTGTTTCATATCCTGCCTCATCAATAGATGACAGAAGGATAATGCAAAGGAGAGAAATAAAGGAAGTCCTCAATAAAAGTATTGGAATTACTGAGCCAGGCCTTTTCACTGAAAGACTTAAAAAACAGCGGCTCTTCGGCGTACAGAGGAATGCTCAGCCGCCGGCTTAACGCCAGAGCTTCACCAAGCCGCAGATAACGCTTGTGCCGGCTTCCCGGAGAAGAAAAACCGACACGGATGCCGTCTTCTCCGGTTTTTTCCACCAGGCCGAAACGCGGGGGTCTCCGGCTCAGAAATTCTTCAAGCCAGCCCAAAGTTGAAAATGAACTTTCACCGGAGAACTCCCGGACAATCATTTCCGCGGCAAAAACATCAATATCCAGACAAAACATATCCGGATACTCCCGGGACTGAAAGATAACGGCAGGAGATCCGCTGCTTCCTTCCAGAGAAATACCGACTATGTCAATTTCATATCTGCGCGGCTTATGAAACATCTTTTTAAAATATATCGTGTTTTATAAAAAAAACTAAAACAGCGTTGACACCGCACCCCCCACTTTTCTAGACTTAAAACATTAAATAATCGGCGGTTAAACAATGTCAGATTTTCTGAGTGATAATGATTTTGACGGGTTCCGGCAATACATATATTCTGAGAGCGGAATACATTTTTCCAAAACAAACCGTTCCATTCTGGAAAGCCGGCTGAAAGAACGTTTAAGAAACAACGATTCCCAGACACCGGGAGATTATCTGAATCTCCTGAAGAGCAACAAGGAAGAAACCCGCCTGTTTCTGGACGCAATTACAACCAATCTTACCCGTTTTTTCCGAAACCAGGCTCATTACGATACACTGATCCAGCACGTCATTCCCCAGCTGATTAAATATAAAACAGCGAAGGGCGACAAACGCATACGAAGCTGGAACGCCGGATGCTCCAGCGGAGAAGAACCGTATACCAATGCCATGGTTTTCAAGGAACATCTGCCTCCCGGCTGGGAAATTGAAATAACGGCATCGGATCTCAGTCTCAAATCTCTTATGACAGCCAAGGAAGGAGTATACCCGGAAACCCGAATGAGCAGTGTTCCGGAGTTTTACCAGAAAAAATACTTTGAACCCGTTGAACAGGGTTTCAAAGTCAAAGACAGCCTGAAGGAACTCATTACTTTTGATTACCACAACCTGAAATTTGAAACCGGTTTAAAAGATCTGGATATAGTTTTCTGCCGCAACGTTCTTATCTACTTTGATGAAGCGGCTCAGAAAAATGTTATTGATCATTTCTGGAAAGCCATGTCCGGTTATGCCTATCTGTTCATTGGCCATTCCGAGTCGCTGTTCGGCATGGAAACAGATTTCCAGTTCGTTAAAACAGACTGGGCATGTATTTATGGTAAATCAACAGGAGACGCAGCCTTATGACACCTATATCTGTTCTGATTGTTGATGACTCCGCCCTGATGCGCAACATGGTGCGCCGCATGCTGGAAGGCCAGCCTGAAATTCAAGTTGTCGGCACGGCAATGAACGGCCAGTTTGCCCTGAATAAAGTCAAAAAACTGAATCCTGACCTTATTGTTCTGGATCTGGAAATGCCGGAACTGGATGGAATAGGATTTTTGAAAAAGCGCAAAGAACTGGGATGGGACATGCCGGTTATTATTCTCTCGTCCATTGCAAAGAAAGGCGCGAAAATAACCATGAAGGCCCTTTCGCTCGGAGCCGCTGATTTTATTTCCAAGCCCGGGGGAACCCCCGATGCCAACAGCGACACCGCAAAGCGTCTGGTGGAAATGATTCTGGGATACGGAAGCGCGTATCTGAAAAAGAAATCGCTTTCGCCTCCCCCTCTTCCGCAGACCTTTAAAACGGAAATAGAAGTATCAGCGCAAAGCACAACCGGGGAATGGCCGGAACTGAAACCCCTCAAAGAACCGGCACCTGCTCAAATTTTTGCCATTGGCATTTCAACCGGCGGGCCCAAGGCTCTCCGGGAGGTCTTCGCGCTTCTTTCTCCGGAAATGCAGATCCCAATTGTGGTTGTACAGCACATGCCGGCAGGTTTTACTGCCGAGTTTGCCCGCAGTCTGGATACGATCTGTCCTCTGGAAGTAAAGGAAGCGGCCGAAGGAGACATTCTGAAACCCGGACGAATTCTGATCGCACCGGGAGGATACCATCTATCCGTGGAAAAGAAATCGCTGGCGACCGTTGTACACGTTCAGGAAGGAGATACCGTCAATGGCCATAAACCGTCAGCCGGGGTGCTGTTTGAATCTGTGGCCCGGGAATTCGGCAACAGCGCTGTAGGCATTATTATGACCGGCATGGGCCGTGACGGTTCACGGGAAATCGGCAGCATATACAGTGAAGGCGGTATAACCATTGCCCAGGACGAAGAAACATCCATTGTTTACGGCATGCCTAAAGTTGCAATGGAACACGGCTATATAACACAGGAAGCGCCTCTGGATAAAATGGCCGAAATCATTAACGAACTGGGAAAGAAGTAAACTTTATTTACACAGAGTGCAGGAGCCGCAGCTTTTGTTCTTCATGCGGAAGGCAAGAGCCTCTTCCGGAGAAAGCACCCTTGTAATACGAGGCACGCCGCTCAGCGTCCGGCCTTTTCGGCCGGCAAGACGGCCCGCCAGACCGCGCAGCAGGGCCCCCAGAGGAATACCGGCCGCCAAAAGAGCAAATCCCCCAAGACCGGCCAGGGCTTCAATATCTCCGGCATCAGCTGCTGCGCCCCGGAGCGTCAGCCAGGACCGGGTAAGATAGTAGCCTAGTGGAAACAGCATAAGCGGCAGTAAAAAGAACAGCGAAGATGTGAGGATTGTCCGTCCCGGCGGAAGGTAAATTTCAACCATGTCGCCCGGAGCTATTTCCAGTCCCCCGGGATTGGATACCTGGTAAGGGCGTTCCCTGACACCCCAGAAGCGGCGGGAGGATGCGTTTTCGGACGGCGGAATATCGTTGTTCATTACCAGTGTTTGATTTTCCACCTTTTCAACCTGGACGGTTCGGATCATCCATTTCCTCCACGCAGGGAATATCCGGTAATACTCCGGGTTTTACCCTGTCTGTCAATATCAATGGGCAGGCCAAATGCTTAGATCTGACGCCCTTCTTTCAGTTTTGTCTCAAAGCGCAGGGCCTTCTTCCCTTCCAGACCGTGTTCTTCTCCGGCCAGCATGCGGTTGAGCGCCTTCATTTCCTCATTGGAGAAGCGGACGCCGCCGTTAATGTGACGGTTAAACGATTCAAAGGCCGCAGGGCAAACCCGGGCGGCGATGCTGTGCATTACCTCGGCATAGGCGCGGATTTCCCTCTGGGCATGAGCGTCCATACGCAGCCGGAGAAAGCGGAAAAGGTTATGCAGGTCTATCTGCCAGTACCACTCGGTGTACAGGCTCAAAGGCAGCACTACCCGGGCCAGTTCCCGGGCTGTACCCTCCTCCAGAAGATCGCTGTAGGCACTGTAGGCGTTTTTATGGGCGCTCTGAAGCGTTTCGGTTACCTTCGCTGCCCGGGCCGGTTCCATGGGCTCATTTTTACGGCCCTGTTTGTTGTCCCGGCTCTGCTCGGAAATATCCCGGCTTTCCGGTTCGTAGAACTCCTCGGCCATAACGCTGTAACGTCCTGAAATTTCATTGAGCCGGGCTGTACGGTGGCGCACCCACTGGCGGGCCACAAAAATGGGCATTTTGGTATGGAATGTAAACACCACCTGCTCAAACGGAGATGTATGGTCGTTGCGCAGAAGGTAATCTATCAGAGCGGCATCTTCCCTGCGGGTTTTTGTGCCTCCGCCGTAAGAGACGCGAGCGGCCTGCACTATGCGCTGGTCGCTGCCCATGTAATCAACCAGCCGGACAAAACCCTTGTCCAGAACCGGAAAGGTCTTATCCAGAATTTCATCTGCCGCCTGAACTGTACACCGTCCCATATTTTACCCTCTTTCCTGTTCAATAAGCTCTACGGCCGCCGCTCCACGACTGGCATTTTCCACGGCCGCCAGAAAATCATTTAAAACCCCCGCCGGAATTTCCGCCCTGAGAGACACGTTTTCTCCAAAACTGTCCTCAACAACCCGGCCCTCAAAGCGCTCCAGCAGCCGGAGCATTGTATCATACACGGAGTATTCCATGCCCAGCCGCAGCTGCCGGCGCTCAATAAGGGGTTCACGGCTCATGGCCTCCAGAGCCTGCCGCGCCGCCTGTCCGTAGGCCGAACACAAACCGCCGGTTCCCAGCTTAATGCCGCCGAAATACCGCACCACCGTTACCAGCGTGTCGGTAAGCTTCGCGCCGGTAATATGGTCCAGAACCGGACGGCCCGCGGTACCCCGGGGTTCACCGTCGTCGCTCATTCCTTTCAGAACACCGTCAGCTCCCAGCACATAGGCCCAAACCACGTGCCGTGAACGGGGATGCTCCTCACGGAGAGCGGCCACAATGCTCCGGGCTTCTTCAGCCGTCCGCGCCCTGCGGGCCGCACCTATAAAACGCGATTTTTTCTCTGTAAAATCCGACTCTCCCCGGCCGGAAGGCACCCACAGCTGCATTCTGCCTTCAGTCTAACCGTGAAAAAAGCCGGAAGGGAAGGCCCCTTGAGAAAACTGTTTCAGGGCTTGTGCGTAAAACTGCGGCTGTTTCCAAGCATAAGCGACTTAATGGTGTGAAATTCTCCCAGACCGCGGAACTCCACCTGCCAGATTTCTCCGTTGTTGGGAAATTTCACCGGATACTCCGGCAGGGTGTTTTCCAGAGCGCCGCGAAGCAGACGAAAAAACACCGCATGCGTTACAATCAGCCATGAACCGTTCTGTGGTAAGCGGCTGAGCGAACCCAGAAAATCAACAACCCGTTCGGCCACCATGGAATAGGATTCTCCCGAACCGCCCGCGTGCCAGTTCCAGCGTTTCAGGGGATCCGATTCAAATTCCTTCATGTTTTTAACCGAATCGTACGACATGCCGGAAAAGGATCCGAGATCCTGCTCAACAAGACGTTCATCCTGTTCAATGCTGCAGCCGAAACATTCTGAAAAAGCCTGAGCGGTTTCCACGGCCCGCCGCAGGGGAGAAGAAATAATACCGTCCAGTTCGGCCATTTCCCTGAATTCAGCGGCAATTCTGGCCGCGTCGGCCCTGCCTGCAGGGGTCAGAGGCACCTGCAGACGGCTTCCGAATATTCTCTGTTTATTGGCTTCGCTTTCCGCGTGACGGATAAAATACAATGTGCGCATACAGCTTCAAACGGCCGGCCCAACCACGGCTCTAAGCAGCCGGGCCGCCCAAAAGCGGCGGCAAAGGCTGTAACGGCCCAGAATACGGCGCTCGGCGCCCGGAAAGCGGAAACCACACACGCAAAAGGCCGCCTTTACAAAAAGCCGCCTCCTCCGCAAAAAGATATGGCGCTCAGCAGAAACTGCGGGCAGAAAGGCCGCCGCCTCAAACAGCCGCGGCGCCCAAAAGCAGCGGCAAAGGCTGTAACGGCCCAGAATATGCCGGCGCGGCCGCCTTTGCAAACAGCCGGCGAATCTGCAAAAAGACACGCCGCTCGGCAGAAACCGCGG
>PDRU01000197.1 GCA_002748225.1 Spirochaetales bacterium
GTGGACCTTGTTAATCCCATGGATTACACCGATTTTATAAACCCCGATTATCTGGACCGTAAAATATCCCAGCCCATGGCAGACTTCCTTGTTCCTGCCGGAATGAACGGGCTTCTGGAAGTGGTTTATGTACCCACCTTCACGCCTAACAGTTTAGCTGTAGAAGGCCCCTGGGTTATGAAGGAAACCGCGGCTTTGAAGGGTGTTCTGACATCCGCTGCCACCACCTCGGCCCTGGCTGTTTACGGGGGAGCAGGCGGCGGCGCTGCAGGAACTCTGGCCATGCTGAGTTTTATTCAGCAGCACAGTTCCATAGATAACTATCTGCCCAATACCAAAGCCCTGTCCTATGGCCAGGTTGGAGTGCATTACACTCACACTTTTGGCCCTGTGGATCTGGGAGCTACCTACTACTTCGGCCGCAGCCGCAACCCCAGTGTCTATATTACCGGTAACACCGTAAACGACATTGCCATGAACTTTGACAGAATCCATGTCGCCGGACTGGAAGCGGCCTCTACTCTTGCCGGATTTAACCTGCGGGCCGAGGGAGCCTTTACTTTTACCGAAGACATGGCTGGTGATGATCCCCGGATAATCAATCCCGGCATTGGTTTTGTGGCCGGTCTGGACAGGGGAATTCCCCTTCATAACCTGAGCGTTAACCTTCAGGCAGCAGGAAACTACATTCTTAACCATGATGAAATTACCATGTCCAACGATGTGGAAAAGGGCCGGGAAAAGGCCGAAACAAACCTTATTCTGAATATTTCGGATTCCTTTAATCATGAAAAAATTAAACCTGAAATATCTCTTATCTATGCCATTGAAGAGAACGCCGGCTGTGTTAAACCCAGTGTGGCGTTTGAACTGGACGGTTACTGTACTCTGGATCTTGCCGGGGCGGCATTCTGGGGAGATGCGGATACCCGTTTAGGCCAGTTTGATAATAACGATTATGTCGAGTTGACAGCATCGTTTAGTTTCTAGGCAAACTGCCCGGAGCCAGAGAGGCTCCGGGTTTTTTATACGTTGACAGCCTCCGGACAGTGCATTAAATTTTTCCGGAGGTTACTTTTGATGATAAATAGATATCCGCATATTAGAATTTTAGCATTATTGTTGTGCTTTCTTTTTGCCGCGGCAGCGCTTTATGCGCAGGAGAGCGAAATATCACTGAATGCCAGGCTGAAAACAGGTTTTATGGGTGTTCCGAAAGGTATTAAAGAGCCTGGACGCGAGGCATATATTGATTTTTCGGAGAAATCAACAGTGTACAAAAATTACGGCAGCACGCCTCCCCCCGAATGGGATTTGAAATTTACCTATGTGTTAAAAGATATTTCTATGGGGCCTATGGGGGTTAATCCGGTTCCGTTTTTTACCATGGTAAGCAACACCGGCAAAGATGCGGTCTTTTATGTTTCCGATAAACAGTTCAGTGCTGTT
>PDRU01000087.1 GCA_002748225.1 Spirochaetales bacterium
CCTTGCCCTTGGGCGGACCCGGCCGGGCCGGGCTATCCATTCCAATGGCTCATGCCCGCTGCCTTTTCCGGCTTGCGCTGCTCCGCCGGGCAGCGGGCGCCATTTCCATTTCTATCCCTTCCGCGTTCGGCAAGCCGTATTTTCTGCGCGTAAGAGGCCGCACAACTCTCAACAAAAGCAGTCTTTCTGCCTCAAAACAGCCATTTCTGCCAATTTCAGGCGGAATATTCCCATTTTCACTCATTGTCAACTTTACACCTGGGAGTACTTTTCCTAATAATAAACAATGGAAATAAACATGATTTAATTTTTACCCCACAGTTTTGACAATATTTTCATTATACAAAAGGAGAATGAATTATGAAAAAAACCTTTCTCGTCTTACTGATCGCGGCCGCTCTGGTTGGACAGCTGTCCGCCGGCGGCGGTTCTGAAGAAGTGGTTGAACAGGCCGCCGGGGCAACCTTCGAAGGCCTTATGAACATCGACCGCTCCGGCTGGGAAATCGGCTCCAAGGGCGGCAGCTTCGTTATGAGCACTCTCGGCGATCCGAAGTCTTTCAATCTGACAGTTGCGGCCGAAACATCTACCACCGACGTAATGTACCGGGTCTACAGCCCCCTGATCCGCCGGAATCAGCTCACCATGGAGTGGGAACCCGCTGTAGCCGAAAGCTACCAGATGTCGGATGATGAACTGACCCTTACCGTTAAAGTACGCAAGGGCATGAAATGGTCTGACGGCGACGACCTGACCGCTGAAGACTTTGTATTCACCGTTAACCAGCTCGACCTCCGGGAAGACGTGGCCTCCAACTCCCGGGACGGTCTGATGGTTGACGGCCAGCCGATCAAAGTCAGCCTGGTCGACAAATACACCCTTACCATCTCCACTCCTTCAATCTGGGCCGGCATCTATGAAATTGCCAATATCTACCCTGCTCCAATGCACATCTTCGCCGACGTAATCGGCTGGGATGAATCCAAAGGCTACGACTACGAGTGGGAATGGGGAACCAAAACCGACGACGAGGGAAAAAGCTATAAGGCGGTAATAGAAAAGAAACCTGCCGGTGTTAACTATGCCGCCATCAACTCCTTCTGGGGCGTGGATGTTGATGTTACAAAAGTAGTTGGAAACGGGCCTTTCACCATTGCAGAGTACCTTCCCGCCCAGAAAATTGTGTTCGCAAAAAACAAGAATTACTGGGAAAAAGATGAGAAGGGACATGCCCTTCCTTATCTGGACGAAGTTGTTTTCCTTATTGTTGAAGATCAGGATACCGCACTGGCCAAATTCCAGGCCGGCGAACTGGACGCCCTGGGTCTCCGCGGCGAAGATTACGCGGTTCTTATTGACGGCAAGGAAGCCGGCGGTTACCAGATGTACTCCATCGGCCCCTCTTCGTCTACCGAGTTCATCACCATGAACCAGAACTTTGATACCGTGCCCGAACCCATCGTTACCTGGACCAACAACCTGGCATTCCGCGAGGCGCTGGCCCATCTGGTAGACCGCCAGACCATTATCAACAACGTTGCCTACGGCTTTGGATATCCCCAGTACACATTCGTTCCCCGGTTCAGCCCGTTCTACTGGGAAGGCGCCGATGACGAAGCCCTCAAGTTCGACCCCGAAGCCGCCAAGGCCAAACTGGACAGTATTGGATACATCGACCGTGACGGCGACGGCTGGCGGGAAGATCCCGACGGCAACAAAATTACCCTGCGCATGACAACAAACTCCGGCAACACTGTCCGCGAGTCCATCGGCGAAATTTTCTCCCAGGAAGCCCGGGCTGTCGGTATTGAAGTAAACTTCCAGCCTGAAGACTTCAACACCATGGTAGGCAAGCTGCTCTCCGGTAACGACTGGGACATTATCCTCATAGGCTTAACCGGCTCCATCGATCCCATCGACGGTTCCAACGTTTATCAGTCCAGCGGAAACCTGCACATGATCCAGCCCAACCAGCCATCTCCGGTACGGGAATGGGAAGCCGCTGCCGATAAAGCCTTTATCGCGGCCAACGCAACCACTGATGAAGCAGAACGGCGGGCAGGCTGGGTGGAACTCCAGAAAATATGGATGAACAACCTTCCCTGGATTTACACCTTTAATTCCGCCCTGATGGGTGCTTACAGTACCGAATTCGGTAATATCAAGCCCCAGCCGGTCAGCTATTATGGAGTAGGTAACTGTCTCTCACGTATCTACCTCAAGTAACTTTTGCCATTTGAAGGGGGCTCCCCCGGGGGAGCCTCCTTTCCTGCTGTATCTACTAGTCCTTTATGAAAAAGAAACAAATACTGTTTTACGCCAGTTTCCTGGCGGATCTGACATTCCTTCTTCTGCTTGTCCTTGCTTCGGGCTGGCACTGGCTTTTGGCCCTGACTGTTGTTGAAGCCCTTATGGGACTGGCGCGCATGTCCCGGAGAAATCCCGTTCTGTTCCGTTTCGTACTGCGCCGGCTTCTGCACATGCTGCCCATCCTCTTTGCGGTTATCGCTCTGGGTTTTCTGCTCATGCAGCTGGCTCCCGGGGATATATTTACACAGATGGTCCTTAATCCCGACATTTCGGAAGAAGACCTGGAACGTTACCGGGCGGCCTTTAAGCTGGACAAGCCCTGGTATGTGCAGTTCTTTTCCTATTTGTGGAACATTCTGCACGGAGATTTCGGCTTTTCCATTGTGTATAAAATTCCGGCTTTCAGCCTTATCAGCCAGCGGGCCCTGAACACCCTTATCCTCTCACTGGCCACGGTGCTTTGTGCCTGGGGATTCTCCATCCCGGCAGGTATATACGCGGCCCGGAGACAGTACAGCTTTGGAGACCAGGCCATATCGGTTTTTGCCTTCTTCGGTCTGGCCATTCCCAACTTTTTCCTGGCCTTCCTGCTCATTTTTCTTGTTTCGAAGACCGGTAACTGGCTGCCCCTCGGCGGTATGCACGCGGTGAATGTGGGAGACATGAACATATTTCAGCGTTTTGGCGACCTGCTGCTCCACATGATCATACCAGTATTCGTTCTGGCCACATCGGCCACCGCAAGTCTGACCCGCATTATGCGGGCCAACATGCTCGACACCTTGAGCCAGCAGTACATTACAACTGCCCGGGCCAAGGGACTTTCCGAGCACACCGTTGTGTATAAGCACGCGCTGCGCAACGCCATCAACCCAATGATTTCCATTTTCGGATTACAATTCGGAGCCATCCTGGGAGGCGCCGCCCTGGTAGAGCAGGTTACAGCCTGGCCGGGCCTGGGTAAGCTAATGCTCGCCGCCCTGCTTTCTCAGGACACCTTCCTTATTACCGGAAGTTTCTTCTACGGCACCATCCTTCTGGTAGTAGGCAACCTCATTGCCGACATACTGCTGGCGGTGGTGGATCCCCGGATAAGGATTAACTGACATGGCTGAAGCAGTAAAAACATCCAATAACGAACGGCTGATCGATACCCTGGCCGAAGACAGGGAAACCCTGCGGGACGTTGTAAAACGCCGCTTCCGGAAACATACCCTGGGCAAGATAGGGCTGGGAATACTCGCCGTGCTGTATTTTATGGCTTTATTTGCCGATATCCTTTCGCCGTATACCATGGCATGGACCAACAAAGCAAAGTCCTACCACCCGCCTTCCAAAGTGTACTTTACCTATAAAGACGCCGCGGGAAAGAAACATCTGCGGCTTTGGGCCTATGAACAGTACAACGTAAACGTTGCTCTGAAAAAGTACGGCGTTATTCCACCTTATTCCATGCGGATTATCAGCCTGGGAACAGCCCCGGACAGACCGGAACTCAGGGTTGTCTCCACGCAGAAGGCCAGGGGGGCCCGGCAAAGCGAATTGCTGCGGGCAACGGCCAGCTTCTTCCAGATTGCTCCCGGTGAGGCGGCCTACAAGGAACTGAAACGTGCCGTTTCCGAGGTGGAAGCCGCTCCGGATCCTGACGAGCGCCGTCACCTCATACTCGGAGAACGGGAATATGACGGACACACCGTCCCAATGGAAGTAATAATAGCAAAGGGTAACCGCAACTTCCTCTCTTTCTTCCATAAAGGAGTTCCTTACCGCTTTCTGAATCTCTTTAATGCCCAAACCCACTTTTTCGGAAGTGAAACCGGCGGCTTTTTTATGTGGGGCGCTGACAGGCTGGGACGGGATATGGTGTCCCGCCTGCTCCACGGCAGCCGGGTTTCTTTAACTGTGGGACTGGTGGGAGCCGCCATTTCCCTGGTGATCGGCATGATTATGGGCGGTCTGGCCGGCTACTTCGGCGGTCTGACCGACACCCTCATTATGCGCTTCAGCGAAATTATGTACTCCATACCCAGCCTCTATTTACTCTTCGCCCTGCGTTCAGCCCTGCCCTCGGGCATGCCGTCCACCCAGGTGTACCTGCTTATTGTCGCCATCCTCTCCTTCATCGGCTGGGCCAGCCTGTCCCGGGTTATCCGGGGGCAGGTACTGTCGCTGAAGAATGAAGATTTCGTTATGTCGGCAAGAACCATGGGTCTGAGCCACCGCAAGATCATTTTCCGGCACATCCTGCCGAATACCATGAGCTTTACCATAATCAATACAACGCTCTCCATTCCGGGCTACATACTGGGTGAAAGCGCTTTGAGCCTGCTGGGACTGGGTATTACCGAACCCCAGTCGAGCTGGGGCAATATGCTGTCGGTAGCCCGGAACTACCGGGTGGTGCAGGACTTCCCCTGGATACTCACTCCGGGTATTGCAATTTTCGTGGCTATCATGGCCTGGAACTTCTTCGGCGACGGAATCCGCGACGCGCTGGATCCCAAGAGTAAGCATTAGGAGCTGTGATGGAACATCTGTTGGAAGTAAAGGGTCTGAGAACCCATTTTCATATGCATAAACACCTTGTCCGGGCCGTCGACGGCCTGGACTTCCACCTTGACAAGGGCGAAACCCTCGGCATTGTCGGTGAGTCGGGCTGCGGCAAGTCTCAAACAGCCATGTCGGTACTGCGGCTGGTTCCCGAACCTCCGGGCAAAATTGAAGCCGGAGAGGTTCTCTTCAACGGCCAGGATCTCCTGAAGCTGCCGGATGAAGCTATGCGGAAAGTCCGCGGAAACCGTATATCCATGATCTTCCAGGAGCCCATGACCAGTCTGAATCCGGTCTACACTGTGGGCGATCAAATCTCCGAGGTTCTCATTCTTCACCGCGGCATGAGCAAGGACGAAGCCCTGGAGGAAAGCCGGCGGCTGCTGGAGTCGGTGGGTATTCCCGCTCCGGAAGAACGGGTCTACGAATACCCCTTCCAGCTTTCCGGCGGCCTGAGACAGCGTGTAATGATAGCAATGGCCATGGCATGCAATCCATCCATTCTCATTGCCGATGAACCCACTACCGCTTTGGATGTTACCATCCAGGCCCAGATTCTCCGGGTAATGCAGCAGCTTAAAGACAGCCATGATATGAGCATTATGTTCATTACCCACGACATGGCCGTTATTGCCGGATTTGCCGAAAGGGTAATGGTAATGTACGCCGGAGTGGCGGTAGAAACAGCCCCGGTGAAGGAAATATTCCAAAACAGCCTGCATCCTTACACCCTGGGTCTGCTTTCCTCCGTGCCCAAACTCGGTGAACACAAGGGAGCACCCGGTAAACGCAGGCTGCTCAGTACCATTCCCGGAACCCTGCCGGATCCCAAAAACTTTCCTTCCGGCTGCCGCTTTGCCGACCGCTGTGTAAAGGCCATGAGCAAATGCCGGGAAGCGGAACCGGCCCTCAAGGAAGTGAGTCCCGGACACAGCGTCCGCTGTTTTCTGGCGCACAATGAAGTTATGAACAACAAACAATCCGGAGGCAGCAATGAGTAGCGAAGTTCTTCTGGATATCCGGAATTTAACCAAAACCTTCGATGTAAAAGCTTCGGCTTTTTCCAACAAAAAACTCAAACTTAAGGCCGTAGACAATGTGTCTCTAAAAATCCGTGCCGGCGAAACTCTCGGCCTGGTTGGTGAGTCCGGATGCGGCAAAACAACTCTCGGCCGCTGCCTGCTCAAGCTTTACGATGTAGATGACGGCCGGGTATTTCTCCGGCCCGACCCGGAAACCCGGGATGCTGTTCTGGCTCTGGATGCCGAACGCCGTCTGGTCGAAGAGCAAGCGGCGGCTCTGGAACCCGGCCGGGCCGCCAAAGCCGAGCGGAAAAAACTCCAACGCCGCATCAGTGCATTAAAAGCTGAAGCCGACAGTCTGGCGGCCGAAACCGACATTCTGTCCATGGAGCCGGCCACTCTAAAAAAGAACCGCCGCCACTTGCAGATGATCTTCCAGGATCCATGGGCCTCCCTGAATCCCCGGATGCTGGTTAAAGACATTATCAGTGAAGGCCCGCGGGAATTCGGCCTGCTGCCCCCCTCAGAAATGGACAACATGGTATCCAGGCTTCTGGATCAGGCGGGCCTGCCCCAGGCCGCGGCCTCGCGCTACCCCCACGAATTTTCCGGCGGCCAGCGGCAGCGTATCGGCATTGCCCGGGCGCTGGCTTTAAATCCCTCGCTGATTGTCTGCGATGAGCCGGTTTCAGCCCTGGACGTGTCCATTCAGGCCCAGGTTCTAAACCTCCTTATTGAACTGCAGGACGAGTACAATCTTACATACGTGTTTATTGCCCACGATCTGAGCGTGGTGCAGTACATCTCCGACCGGGTAACCGTTATGTACCTGGGCCGGGTAGCCGAACAGGCCCCGGGCCGGAAACTCTACGAGACCCCCCGCCACCCGTACACGGTATCCCTGCTGGGTTCAGTTCCGGTTGCCGATCCGGATAAACCGCTGGCCGGCACCATACTCGAAGGAGATGTGCCCAGTCCGGTAAATCCGCCCTCAGGCTGCACCTTCCACCCCCGTTGTCCCCGGGCTGCCGATATCTGCTCTCAAAAAATCCCGCTGCTGGAAGAGATGGCCGATGATCATATGGCTGCCTGTCATAATCCGGAACCCGTTACACAAGGCTAGGACATGCGCGTTACCGCGGGCCTGACGTCCCGCCGCCCGAGGCGTCTGAATACAAATCTTCTGGTATTGGAAACTCCGGCCTGGGTAAGAATTGTTTACGGCAGCATTGCGGTTCTTATTATTACAGCAGCCCTGATCGCCGGTAATTTCCCCGAAGATCTCCAGGGCGGCCGCCTGAGCGGAACCATGCTGCTGGCCGCGTTCGCGGCTGCAGCGGCATGGAAGGCCGCCTCCGACCAGATTCACCGGAAGTTACGCGGCCGCCCCTCAGTGCCCGAACCGCCCCGCCGATAAAGATGGAAATACAACCTGAAATACGGGAAAGTCTGCTTATCTTCGGAGTTCGTATCAGCAGCCGGAGGATCGGAGCTCTTGCTGATGCCCGTGCGCTGCGCCTGATAAGCCTGCCCCTGGGGCCCGGCCGCCGCCCCGGCGGCTCAGCCCGGCGCGTCATTTGCAAGCTGAGCCTGGTAGGAAAGGGTTTCGATATCTACATTGAAGAAAGTTCCAGTCACAACCATCTGCTTGTTAAAGCCGGAGAGCTGGGAGCCATGCTGGAACTTCCTGTTATAGATGCAGGGAATACGGCCCGGCCGCAGTTTCTCCAATGAACAGATACAATTGACAGCTGTCTTCTACTGGTTCATCCTTAAAAATATCCTGAAGCTCAAGCTCAAAATCACCTTGAACAGAATCTCCAAT
>PDRU01000088.1 GCA_002748225.1 Spirochaetales bacterium
GATTATCCCCTTGCGGAAGGTAATGCCGTTTCTCTTCCGGCGGGAACAAACCGTATTTCAGTGCGCGCTTTTGGATGGGAAACCGCAGAAGACACGGTGAATATCCGTGCCGGAACGGAAAACCGGTGGACTTATCCGGGCCGGCCGGCCGCGTTTAACCTGACTGTAAGCCGAACCTTTCCCCGCGCCCTTGCGTCTGACGACCTGAAAGGTTTCCGTTTTTCCTGGCAGGCGTCGGCTCCGGGAACAGCCGCTGTTAGAATTGTCAATTCATCGGGAACTGTTGTCGCGGAAGGCTCTCTGAATATTAATTCCGCGGAAGGAGCATTGTTCTGGCGGCCGGGAGAAACAGATATTTCAGCAGAAGCCGCTTCTTCCCGGAAAATTTCCGCCCCGGCCGGTCTGCCGGAAGGCGTTTACCGGTTTGTTATGGAAGGAACAGGCCGGGATAACACAAACGCCGGCGGTGAAGCCCTCTTCCGCCTGGATGAGCGTTTTAACCGCAGCCCGCGGCCTGCAGCGTATGCCCTGCCGGGGCTGATGTACTCTCCGGGAAGCGCCATGCTGCCGGCCGGCATCTGGCAGGCAGGAACGCTTGTTTCCGCCAGGCTGGGCACCGGTCCGCTGGAAATATTTCAGTCTGTTCCGGTGAGTGCCGGCTTCCGGGTTTCTCCCGCGGCACGCTGGGAAACGGGAAGCCGTTTCGGTATAAGCGCCCGTTACCCTCTGGAAAACAGCAGTTTGTTTTTTTCCGTCTACGGCGCGTGGCGTATAAATTCCGCCGCTTCCCCGTTCACGGCGAATCTGGCTCTGATGTTTCTCTACGAGGGGGTCAGCGGCAGCTGGCAGCAGGTTCCCGACGGACGCGGAGACGCTGAGCTGCCGGGGCTGCAGCTCACGGTTCCCATGGAATACTCTTTGGGGCAGTGGTCTCTGAGCGCTGCGCCTTCTTTGCACCTCTTTTTTCTGGGAAATGATTCCTCACGGCGGAGTACGGCTCTTCCGGCGCGTCTTGCAGCTTCTTTATCCGGAGGCGTTTACCTGGAAAGCGGCCGTTTCCTTGCCGGAGCATCGTTTAAGGCCCGCAGTCCGGATTTTCAAAACAGCTTTATGAACTGGACCCTTTTCAGCGGACTGGAAGGACGTTTCGATTTTCCGGAAGAAAATTCCTACATAGCCCTGAGTCTGGGAATGAACGCGCTCAATACGCCTCTGATATTCATTCCGTCGCTGGAATTCGGCGTTATACGCTAATTAGCGCAGCCAGAACTTCAGAATGACAAGAAGCACTAATATAACGGCCAGACTGAGAAACCAGTAGAACGATGCGGGCCGCTCACGGAGAGGTTTTCTTTTGAACTGTTTATTGATCCTGCTCCGCGGACGGGGGGCGGAATAACCGCAGTCGGGACAGCCTTTGCGGAAATCGGCGGCGCCGCCTTCTTTTCCGCACCGGGGACAGCGGATTCCCCGGAACGCGCGTCCGCAGGAAGGACATCGGGGACTGTCCGCCTTTACTTCCGCGCCGCAGACTTCGCAGAAGAACGCTTTTCTCACGCTCCGCCGCCTTTTTTATTTGCGCGCTGTTTTTCAGAGGCGTACTCCGGTATTTCCTCAGCGCCGCATTCTTTACAATAGCGCATCAGCAGTTTTATGCGCGGAGGAAGATGGTCCATGTGCTCCAGCAGAAAGGGCAGTAAATCTCCGGTGTGGATAATGCGGATATGCTCAGCAGGGGTATCCGGCTCGGGGGCGGAGAAATCAGGAGAATCAGCAACAAAAAGAAACACCGGCCCTGGAAACGGAATATAGACATCCAGATTCGGCAGCACATGGTCCTCCAGTATTACCACAGCTCCGAAAATATCCTGCTGGTCCGTGGGAAAGGTAAAATCAACCAGACCTGTTTCCCGCGAGAACGAACTGGGAAACATTTTATACCCGTATTCCTCCTGAAGATATAAAGCGGCAATATCGCACAGGTCATCACGGGAAAAGAGCTGAAAAAGATTTTCTCCGGACCAGTCTGAAACAGGATATGTATGTTTTTTATCCTGAAAACTGTTGTAGAGCAGCCGGGAATAGAAGCCGGCCGCGGGATCAACAATCATGCGGAACTTCCGGTAGGGCTCAAAGGCATCCAGAACGGCCCGGCAAACCGTATCCACTGTTCCTGCCTGATACCAGCGGCAGGGCGCGCTCAGAAAAGAAGGAACCGGCTCTCCGGCTAAGAAATCAAAGGGCGGGAGTCCCAGAATACGGCCCAGGTAGTACACTCCCAGCGCGCTGCGGGTCCAGACCAGATCGTTCTCTTTTATCCGGCTGAAAATGGCATACAGTTCCGAGGGGAAATGACGAAATTCCCGGAAGAGAGCCTGGTCCTCCCATTCCGGAGAAGGATTTTCCGGACGGGAAACAGCAACAATTCCCCTGGAAAGGCAGTACGGCAGGTGGTCAACCGTGTTCTGCCCGCCCAGATCCAAATTTCCGGGAATTTCAGGAAAAGCAATTTTCCATGTATTCGGTTCCAAACGCAGCCTCCCGGAACGCGTCAGAGTTTCTCAAAAGCCCAAAGTGTCAGGTCGTCATCCTGGGGATCGTCAAGCAAATGAGAAAAATATATGTAATCAATATCCGACTCTTCCTGAACTGGATAATTGAAAAACTCATGGTATTCCCGGAAATATTTCTTCAGAAAATCGTCTATTTTACGGTCTACCCGTGTACGGGCATGAGAACCGGCTTTTGGGTCCGGTACCAGACGGAAAACCTTCTCCACCGCTGCCAGGGCCATAACGGCATTCTGCGCACCGCTTTCCAAAGAAGTAAAATCAAAATGCAGCGGTTTTCCTATGGTTAAATCCAGACGTCTTTTCAGCACATATTCGCGGCGGTGCATAACAGCTTCAATAACGTCTTTGATGCGGACTGTATCGAATTCTTCCCAGCGGGGGTCTTTACTGTCATCGGCATTGTCCGGAAGCGTTTCAGTCTGCCCGGATGCGGCGTTCTCACCCCGCTCCTGTTCTTTTGCGACATCCATAATGGTTTTATATCCGGCATCAACAAATTCCTGATCTTTCTGTTTCATGTCGTCGGAAAAATAGGAATACCGCACCTCTTCAAAATTTTCGTTGCGCAGAAGATGATGCGCCTCCTCTATTCCGTCCGTGTAGAGAAAAAGAATTTCCCCTTTTTTCAGGCGGCCGTTAACAGGCTTATACATTTCAAGCCCTCTCATTTCATTCTGCATTTCTATCATGGAAGAATCAAATGTACCGGCAGCCGGTGCTTCCGGAAGTTCCACCTGGCGGACTTTTCCGAATTCAGGATCGTAAATATTTACCAGGTTATCTCCGGCATGGATCATCTGATAATCCCCGGTACGCACATTAATAACAGAAAGGTTGAAAGCGGCAAAACGTCCCCGGAAGTTAACCTCTATCATTAAGTCGTTCAATCCGAAGGTAAAATGCTGAAGATCAAATTCCAGCCGTCCTCCGGCTTTTACCCGGTTTTCCACCTGCCGGAAATAGTCTACAAACAGCGACGCGGCCTGTACCATAATCATTGAGGCGGTAACTCCGTGCCCCGAAATGTCGAGTTTCATCAGCACCCGGTGATCTTCATCCAGTTTTCTATAGCCGAAGAAGTCTCCGGAAACGGCGTCGGCCCCTTCATAATAACCGAACAGCCGGAAGAAGGCGTTGGAATCGCCTCCGGTGGACAGGCGCACATCATCGCCCTTTTTATTTTTCTCCACATCCAGCATGGGCAGAAATGTTTTCTGAATTTCCTGCCCTGCCAGCAGTTCCTTCTGCTCCCTTGCCGCCTGTACCAGGCCCTTCACCATGTTATTGATGTTGTCGCTGAGAAGACCTATTTCATCGCTGGAACGGATACCGGTATCAAAATCTCTTAACTCTTCCTTGTCTTTTTCATCCTGAATTTCCTGCACTTTTGCCCCAAGTTTCATAATGGGACGGGAAATTAAAGAAGAAATAAGCAGCGCGGCACCCACACCAATAGCTAAAGCCACAACGGAAACCCAGCTTGTTGTAATAATGATGCGCCGCTGAATTAAATACATAGTACTGCGGATCCCCGCCACAGAAACCGCCACGCGGACCGTTCCCTTGAAGAAACCGCTGTCCTGGTTTCCTTCCTGGTAGAGCAGGGGTTTATAGAAAATGAAGTAATCAGGGCCGCCGGGTCTGAGCTGTTCGGCGTTAAACTCCGGGTAGGAAGAGAAGCGGGTGTTGGATTCTTCCAGAAGAAGTGTCTGTATTTCCTTTTTCTGGGCGGCTACGGCTTCTCTGGCCTCAACGAATTCCGGATCGTCAAAATTCAGTGTCCGGATAGCCCGCGCGGCAGCTTCAGAACGCTGCGCCTCCAGAACGGTCAGCTCGGCTATCATGCGGGATATACCGGCATCCTGAACATCCTGTTCCACTTCTTCCCGCATAACCCTGACTGCCGATGTAATGGCGTCTTCCGTCTCCCATTTTCCAATTCCCGCCTCAGCCGGCAGAATATTAACCCGCCGCAGAAGCGCGGCTGTCAGCGCCAGTTTTTCCTGCGCGTCAGGGAGAGTCCGGTTAACAGGAATATACACGGCGGAACCGTCCGTATTAACCGTATACAGACTCTCAAAGATCTCTTTTTCTTTTTCGCCGGCCTCCCTCATTACCCTGGAATACACTTCAGAACTCAATTTAAGCGGCATTCTGATTTTATTCAGAATGTCGGGGTCGTTACTGGCCCAGATATAATCAAAACCATCGGAAGTAGCCCGAAGCGTTCCGTTGACAATTTCTCCCCTGGGACCGGTAACAGTGGTCCAGAGGGCATCCGGCAGGGCATCAACACGGTCAGGAAGCAGCAGCAAGGTGCCCCGGTCGGCTGCCGATATACTGTTAATGGCTGAAGAGGCTATGGTTTCCACCAGGAGCCTGGACTCGCTTTCCATGTTCTCTGCCAGACTGCTCAGTTCCATCCGCACCCAGCGGAGCCCCAGGAATACGGCAACCAGCAATATCGTAATGAAAATCAGTAAAGTCAGCCACATAAGGAATTTTGTTCTCAGGCGCATACCTTTTCTCCTCAACATCAATGCGGCCTCACGGCGTGCCGCGGCGCTCATGGACTCGCGGGCCAGAATGGCCCGGGCATGTTTTTCCAGATTCCGGCTTTCCCGGAGGATCATGCTCAGGCGGACCAGAGCAATTAACACAGCCATACCCCCCAGCAGTCCCAGCATGGCTGTCAGAAGAGTATTGCCGCTCAGTCCCAGTGACTCTGCCGCGGGTTTCCAGAGAGATTCATAGGCATAAAGACCGAATGGACCGAATTTTATGGTACCGGTGGCATCCAGTTTCATTTTCCGGTTCCAGAAAACGGTTCCCCGGCGAGGATGCACAACACCAATGCGGTACACCCCTTTTTCCATATCTTCAATACCGGTTATTTCCGCCGCGCGGTCACTGAGCACCTTGAGCCGGCCGTCAGCAGCAACATACTCATAATCCCAGGGCGGTTTTCCGTTGCGGTCAATAATTCCTTTGCTCAGACGGCCTCCGGCCGCAAAGCCCCGGCCGGTTATACGCAGGAAAACACGGCCTATATCATCTTGCCGGGCGCTTACATTGGTAATGAATGTTACGGGAATGTAGCGGCGGGTAAAAAGCAGTTCCGTATTCGGCAGTCCCCGGTTTCCGGCCTGGTCAACAGCGGCTATTGTGAAAGCCCAGACACCGTTGTCCAGATTAACCCAGGAATGACTGCGCAGGGATGTTTCGGTTGTATCTGTAAGGGGAAGCGTACCTACCTGCTCCAAATTCAGTTTTTCAGGAGAGTTCCCAAGGTAATCCATACGCCAGATGTAGTAAGAGGCCTCCTCCTTTCCCGCGTCATCCCACTCCAGGCTGAATGAATTGGAGGTTAGATAACCAAAAGGATCAACGGCCGGCAGACGGACAAGCGGCGGCGGCATGGGTGTAAGATCCAGAATATAGGAAAGCCGGAGAGGCTCGGACCAGTTACCGGCCTGATCCTGAACAATAAGGCTGAAATACCAGGCGCCTTCCTCTTCGGAAGGGTTCTCAATGGTATAAACAACCCGTCCCATACGGTATTTCTGCGCCTCAGGCTCCCGGGAAGGTACACTCTCCGAATTACGCGACCATAACCAGGAATACGAAATAATATCCGATGAATCTTCCGGAGGCTGCCAGTCCACAACCAGTGTCCGTATGTTTCCCGTACGCCCCAGAGAAAAATTGGCTTTGCGCAGACGGGGAACATCTACAAAAATATCCGGCCGGAGATACACTGTCCGTGAGCGGCCGCCGGCTGAATCTTCCCACATAATGCAGGGCCTTTTTTCCGGAGAAATCCACACATAGGGAAATATGGCCGAATTCCGGTCTGCTCCCGGCG
Organism: Spirochaetales bacterium; assembly: GCA_002748225.1. Lineage (GTDB taxonomy): Bacteria > Spirochaetota > Spirochaetia > DSM-2461 > DSM-2461 > UBA2779. The sequence goes on from PDRU01000088.1 coordinate 6,439, forward strand.
TTGCGGCGGAGAGGGAGCGGGCCTGAACCCTGTAATTGTAGGGAGCCGCCCGGCGGCCCAGACGTATTCCCGAGTCGTCAAACCAGAGAATCCAGGTTTGATCTTCCACGGAAAAAACATGGGGAAAGACGCTCCTGGAACGGTCTTCCACCACATTTTCCACCAGAGTTTCCTTCGGACGGCCGGAACTGTCCAGCGGAATAAGAGAAATGTTGGACACCAGCTGAAAATGCCTGCGTTCCCAGGTAAGCAGAATATCACCCTGGGCCGAGAGGCCCAGAGACGGACGCTGATTGTTCCAGGACAAAGGGTCTTTTTCATTATTATCTGATCCGGCCTGTGTATCTGCCCGGACAGGAGTAAGCAGTTCGGTTACGGGAACTGCCGGCTGCCAGCGGCCTCCCTCATCTCTTATTTTCAGGTAAATCTGGTAGGTCCGTCCGTAACGGCCCTGGCGCAGAGACTGAAAAGCCACATAATCGCGTCCTTTATACGCCAGATGGTAAGGAAGAAAGTTCTGCTCCAGCAGCGGCAGATTCCCGTATTTCTCCGTGCTGCCGGTGTCCTGGTCCGGACTGATAAACAGCTCCGGTTTACTCCAGTTACGGCCGTTTCGGGATGTCGAAAGAAAAATTGTCAGTATGGAACGGTTTTCGGCTTCAGCCAGCACCGCGCGGCGGGTGAGAAACAGAAGGAGCTGACCGTCTGCCGCCTTAGACAGCCGGGGGGCAACTGTTGTATCAGCGGCAGTTGAACCGGACTTCAGCAGTGCTGTCCGGCGGTATGTCCCGGAAGAATCGGCA
>PDRU01000195.1 GCA_002748225.1 Spirochaetales bacterium
CGCTGAGCCGGCAGTGATTCCGAACGGAGAGCAACGGCACGGGCCCGCCCTTCCCAGACCAGATTATCAACAATCTGAATTTTAAACAAATGAGCAATGTAGAGCACAAAAATCAGCAGTACAGCGCTGCCGAAAATAACAAGAGGTACACGCAGACTGTTATTTCCAGGAGTGTCTCCCCACCCCATTAGAAACCGCCTCTCCGTAATTCCGTCAGCTTTGAAATTTGATAAGAGATAAAGAAAACCAGCGGCGCCAGGGCAATATTAGCCAGTGTTTCCCATAAAGTATTCAGGGTAAAGGTCTGAATGGTGCCCAAATGCAGAGCAAAAACAAGATCCAGCAGCGATGCTCCGCCGTATTTGATAAAAGTTGCAGTTAAAGCGGCCAGAAAAGGCATTATAAGCGGTCCGGGGCTGAGATGGTTATGAAGCCGGCCGAAAAGATAGCCGGACAGAGTGTAGAGAAAAGCGTGAAAGCCCAAAGGAGCAAGACTGAGCAGGTCGTGATTCAAACCGATAATGAATCCCGCAATCAGAGCCACCATGGAACCGTAGCGCCAGGAAAGAGCCACAAAAAACAGCAGCGCCAGATCCGGCATGAAATCAAAAGGCATAATCTGTACCAGCAGTGTAGACTGCAGTATGCTCAAAACGGCACTTATAATAACTGTAAGAATAATACGGACTATCACATCTGCTCTCCCGATTCCTTCAGGACAAACACATATTCCGTTTTGGTAATATCTATAACAGGATTCAGAATAAGATCCATGGAGGTGGAGTATTCCTGCGTACGCACTTCCGCCACCCGTCCAATAAAAATGCCGGAAGGATAAATGGACTGCATGCCCGAGGTTACAACCAGGTCGTTAATTCCAACCATATTCCCGGCAGATTTGCGTACATAACGCATTACCAGCTGTCCTTTTTCATTGCCTCTGCCGCTGACAAGTCCCTCAAAACGGCCTCTCTGCAGTCTGGCGGCAACATGGTTATCCGGCGCGACAATGGGCCGCACCTGGGCCGTATGCGCGGCAACACTGACCACTTTGCCGACTAATCCGAAAAAACCATCCTGAAAAGCCGAAACAACCATTCCGGAACGGATTCCGTCATACGTACCAAGGTCAATAACAATAGTGGAAAAAAGATTGGAAGGATCACCGGCAATAACCCGTCCGGGAATGTGTTCAAATTCCGTACCCGCTGAAAACCCCAGAAGCTTTTTCAACTCGGCGTTTTCCCGGCGCAGCTCAACCAGGCTGCGTTCCATTCCTTCATAAGTACTCAGCTGCCGCAATGCCGCTTCATACTGCACACGCATTTCACGCAGACGGCGCAGAGAGCCGAAACCGTCTTTAATGCGCGCGCTGCCCTCTCCTGCAATTCTCTGTGCCCCCTGAATAAAGCCGCCTAAAAAACGTACAGCCGA
>PDRU01000189.1 GCA_002748225.1 Spirochaetales bacterium
TTCCCGTCATGGCATTCGTCAAACGTTCAGCAAACTGTCCGTCCTCAAAGCATTCCTGCACACAGTTCCAGCACATCATAAAAACAAGCGCCAGTACCGCCAGGTTAAAAACAAGCATTATATTCAGTAATATCTGCCGAACTTTCAGTGTCATCCCTCACAGAATGCCATGGAAGAGCCGGGCCGCCAAGACATACCGGGTACAAGTTAGCGAAAAACAAATAAAATTCATAAACAGAAAAGGATATGTCGATGAGGAAAGGGGAGAGCTACCATGAAAAAAACATTAATTATCCCATTGCTGCTTTTTACCGCGGCTTTTTTAACAGCGGCAGACGCAGCGGTTCTTGAAAACCTGGGATTCAGCCCGGACGGGCGGTATTTTATGTTTGGAGAACACGTTCTTATAACCGGACAGGGACAGGCCTACGCGGAAATAGGTGTTGTTGATATTGCCAAAAACGAATTTGTTCCCGGCGGCTGGAAAAAAAACAGCTGGGCTGCAGGCATTACACCCAATCAGAACTCCCGGGGGGCTCTCTACGAACTCCTGGCAAGCTCCGGCGATTTAAAAAAACGCTATAAAATAAATCATCTCGAACAGGGCAAGCTGCTCTATGCCCGCAGCAGCAGCGACGAAACAGGCGAGGAACCGGCTCTTTCCTTCCGGGACTTCCAGTGTAAAAAAGATATTACCCTTACCCTGCATCAGGAAACCTCGTCTTCCGCAGAAGCGCCTTCTGCCGGTTTTTACATTGATGTAACCGTGAAAGAACCTTCCGGTATTGAAGAAACCTACACGGTAGGGCGCGCAGGCTATATGCGCAGCGGAATAAGCGGCTACCGGATTGTCCGCGTCTGGGCGTCTCCGGACGGAAAAGCGCTGGTTATTGCGGTAGCCAAAAAATCAGCCGATTTGTCTATACGCTACATGGTGGAAACTCTGCTTATAAAATGATTTTCCTGCCCGGCCGGGGGGGCCGGGCTCCACACAGAAAGGACACTACCCCTTCAGGGGCAATCCCATTACAATAGGCCAGGAGAAAAAACATGCGCCTGAGCCGTTCCTTTTACAGAACCCTGAAAGAAATCCCCAAAGATGCCCAGATTCCCAGCCACCAGCTGATGTTCCGCGCCGGAATGATCCAGCAGCTTTCCAGCGGCATCTACAATTACCTGCCTCTGGCCCTGCGGAGTCTGAAAAAAATTGAAACCATTATCCGCGAAGAACTCGACAGCCGGGACTGCGAAGAAGTTCTGATGCCCGCTGTTCAGCCCTCGGAACTCTGGGAAGAGTCCGGCCGCTGGGATCTTTATGGTGATTTACTCCTGCGCTTTAAAGACCGCAAGGGCAACGATTACTGCATGGGCCCCACCCACGAAGAAGTTATGACGGACATGGTGCGCCGGAATTTGCGTTCATGGAA
>PDRU01000021.1 GCA_002748225.1 Spirochaetales bacterium
TCTATCAGTTCCGGATCGAATAGTTTGTCGGATTTACTTTTCAGGTATTGAAGCGCGGCCCGGCAGTCCCACGCTTCCTTGTATGAACGTTTGGATGTAAGCGCGTCATAGACGTCGGCAATGGCCACAATGCGGGCGGACAGGGGAATTTCCTTGCCCATTTTGCCTTTTGTGAAACGGATGGGTTCGGCGTCCACGTCTATGTGTCCGGGGTATCCCGACCCGTCCCAGCGTTCATGATGATTCAGTATTACTTCCCGGGCCATTCTGTCCCACAGTGAAACAGGATTGGGAAAGAGCCGGGCACCGTAAACAGTGTGCCGGTACATCAGGAGTTTTTCTTCGGGTGTGTAGTGTCCGTCTTTGGCCAGAATGGAGCTGGATATTCCGGCCTTTCCTATGTCGTGAAGGATGGCGGCTATCCGGAATGCTTCCTTTTTCTGTGTCCGTTCGGCCAGACTGATTCCCCTTGCTTCGGCAAAGCGTTCGTAAAGAACCACTGAGTATTCTCCAACCCGGCGCGGATGATTTCCGTCCTGATTGGGATCTCTGAGTTCGGAAACTTTTACCATGCGCCATACCATTTCCCTGGCCATTTCCGCTTTTTCCAGAGCCAGAACGGCATGGTCGGCCAGAAAGGAAATGTGCAGTCTGTCGGAATCGCTGAACGGTACAACGCCGGAGCCGCGGCGCGCGTTTATAAGCTGGATAACTCCCAGAACGCGGCTGCTGCTGCCTTTAAGAGGCATAACCAGCTGGCTTTGGGTACGGTAGTTTGTTTTTTTGTCAAATTCAGGATTAAAAGAAAAGTTCAGGTGAGGGGGCAGTTTGTAGACGTCGTCAATCAGCAGGGGCTGTCCGGTCATGGCGACAAAGCCGGCCAGACTTTTTTTATTCAGCGGAATGCTCTGGTCGGTATAGGCAAATTTGTCTTCGCTTTTTCCATCGGGAAAGAGGGTGTCGTTTTCTATGTAGTTGAAGTAGAGTCTGTTGTTGTTCCGCAGATACAGTGTGCCTGCATCGGCTTGTGTAAAAAGGCGGGCTTCGTGAAGTATTCTTTCCAGGAGAACGGAGTAGTCGTGGATCTGATGCAGTTCCCGGATGGTGTTCAGAAGATCTTTGGCGCCGTGTCTTGTATTCATCACTATTGCCCTTTATATATATTATACAGCAGAATAACAATAATTGCTTGATAGTTACCGGTCTATAACAGTGCTGCGGCTGTTGATCACTTTCCTTGTGAGGGCGTATAGTTTGAATGTCTTATTACCTTTAGATTTTTTTCTTTGGAGCGTAATTAACTCATGAGTTTCGCCAAGCCCACTTCCCTGGGAATTATAGCCTGCCCCGGCGGAGAATCTTTTGCCGCGGAGATTGTTGCTCATCTGAAAACTATTTACCGCCGCCGTTTTGAGAAGAAGTCTCAGTTTATAGGTAAACTTTATAATCTTACTCCCGAAGAAACCTATCAGGTGCTTAATAAAGCCGACGATCTGGTGAGTCACCGGGTAACCGCTGTCGGCGGAGCGGATACTTACCGTGTTCCGTCTTTTGGCGTTCCCTGTAAATTTACCCGTTTTGTCAACGGCGAAATAAAAACGGAAATTTTACGCACGGTCCGCGGAATGGACCTTTTCATTGTTCAGGATACGGCCAATGAAACGCCGGTCCGTATGGGGGAAGAGAAGAGGGTTCTTTCTGTTAATGATCATCTTGTTACCCTTATTACGGCTATTGACGCGGCCCGCCATGCGGGAGCCCGCAGGGTGTCGCTGGTTTTGCCGGCTTATCCCTACAGCCGCCAGCATAAAAAGAAGGGCCGGGAAGGTTTAACAGCGTCCACTCTCGGCCGGATGCTGGAAGGGCTGGATGTTGAACGGATTATTACTCTGGATATTCACAGCCGTGAAATAGAGCATACGTTTCACCATTTGAGCCTGGAAAATCTTCATGCGTCTTATCAGATTCTGCGTACAGTTACTTCGGTTATGAATCTGGCGGATGAGGATCTTGTTATTGTATCTCCCGATACCGGGGCGATAGACCGGAATAAATTTTACGCGGACAGTCTGCGCAGGCCTCTGGCCATGCTGTATAAGGAAAGAGACTATTCCCGCGCGTCGCAGGATGCCTCACGTTCCAATATTACCAATACCCGGCTTCTGGGGAATGTGGAAGGAAAAACCGTGTTTATGGCGGACGACATGCTTGGTACCGGAGGCACCCTTATTAAAGCCATGAAACTTATCCGGGAAATGGGCGCGCGCAAGATTATCTGCTCTGTTTCGCTTCCCCTCTTTTCCGGCAGCGCGGTGGAGTATTTTGATCAAACGCATAAGGAAGGCTGGTTTGATTACCTTATTGGTACTAACGCCGTGTGTCTGCCCCCCGAAATTCTGGAGCGGCCCTGGTATCTGAGCGCCAATGTTTCCAATCTTTTTGCCCGTGCCATAAGCCGGGTTCACCATAACCGGTCGGTTTCTCCCCTGCTGGATAACAGCAAGATGATCCAGCGCATGCTGGCCAAGCAGAGCCGTCAGGAAGAGTTTGATCTTTTCAGCGGTGAACAATGATCCTTGCTGCCGATTTGGGAACCAGTTCCCTTAAGGCGGCACTGCTTTCCCGGGACGGCCGGCTGAAAGCCCGTGTCCGGGTGCCTTACCGGCATGCCGCGGGACTGGAAAAAGGCAGCTTCGATGTTCTGGAATGGGAAACGGCTTTCCGCCGGGCTTTAAAGCAGTTACCTCCGGCGAAAGTATCGGCTGTTGCCTTCAGCGGTAACGGGCCTACACTTATTCCCTGCAATAATGCCGGCCGGCCGGTTGGAGAGGCCAGTTTGTGGCTGTATCCCCGGGCCCTGCCGCTGGACGGTGTGGATTCCTACTATCTGCCCCGCGCGGCCTGGTTCCGGGAAAAAGATAAAAGGGTCTGGAGCCGGACGCGTCTGCTGCTTTCCTGTCCGGAATGGCTGTATTATCAGCTGACCGGGCGGGCTGTTATGACACTGCCGCACAACTCTTTCCGCCGTTTTATATGGAATGACGCCCAGCTGGACCGCTGCGGCTTTGACAGATCCCTTTTTCCCGAAATGGTGTTTATGGGCAGTGAGGCCGGACGGATTTCTGCCGGGGCGGCCTCCCGGTTTTCGCTGGAAGAAGGTGTGCCGGTTGCGGCGGCGGGTTCTGATTTTATGGCGGCTCTTCTGGGTTCGGGTGCCGTAAAGCCGGGTATGGTCTGCGACAGGGCCGGTACCAGCGAAGGTATTAATGTCTGCTCGGAAGCTCCGGCTGAAGATAAAAAACTGCGGAATTTGCCGCATGTGGTGGAAGGGCTCTGGAATGTGGCGGCCATTCTGTCTTCAACGGGTGCTGTCTTTGAGTGGTACCGGCGTCTGACGGGCCAGCAGGGACGCGCCTACGAGGATACTTTGGCCGAAATTGACAGTGTTCCGGCCGGCCAGACGGCGCCGCTGTTTTTTCCGGGAGGCCGCAATGATGAACTCTGGGAGTTCGGCGGAGGCAGTTTTCACTCTCTGGAGCCGGGGCACGGACGGGCCGAGATGGGCCGCGCTGTTCTGGAAGCCATAGGTTACGCTGTGCGCCGGAGTGTGGAGCTTCTGGAGGCGGCCGGTCTGCCTGTCGGCGGTTTGCGGGTATGCGGCGGCCAGGCCCGGGGTCTGGTCTGGAATCAGATGAAGGCGGATATATGCGGGAAGACCATATACGTGCCCCGTATTGAAGACGCTGAGCTGGCCGGATGCGGAGCCTGCGCGCTGAATGTTCTGGGAGAAGCCGGCAGCCTGCTGGAGGCCGCGGAGCGCTTTATTGATATACGGCATGTTATTGAGCCCCGCAGTGAAATAAACAGAAAATATACGGAAACTTACGCGGCCTACAGGGAACTGGCCGTCTCTGTTGCCTGATTCGGCACGATACTTGCTGTTTTTTGAGGAATTATTCTATGGTTCGGGTTGACACTTATAAGGGGCCGCGGATATTATCAGTCCGCTTACGTGCCTCTGTAGCTCAGTCGGTAGAGCACAGCCATGGTAAGGCTGGGGTCATCGGTTCAAGTCCGATCGGAGGCTTTCCCGTCCCGCTACATGTCAGTTCGGCGGGAGCTTTTTATATAGGGGAGTAAATAATATGGCAAAGCCCAAAAAAGGCGCAGTTGAAAAAATTGCCCTTCAATGTACTGAGTGCAGTCGAAAGAACTATACCACAACCAAGAACCGGCGGAATATTCAGGGCAAAATGGAATTCCGCAAGTACTGCAAGTGGGATCGCAAGGTTACTCTGCATAAGGAAGCAAAAATTAAGTAGTTCATTCTCCTGCGGTTATTACCGCGCGGGAGGGTGACCATAGGCCAGTAGCTCCAATTGGTAGAGCGCCGGTCTCCAAAACCGGATGTTGCAGGTTCGAGTCCTGCCTGGCCTGCAAGGCTCTTGAGGAAAGGTGGTGGAATATGAAAAAGCTCAAAGCATTTATTCAGGAAAGTTACGGAGAACTTAAGAAGGTTGTATGGCCCGGCCGTGATTCTGTATTCTCATCGGCCCGGGTTGTTATTGTGTCCACTATCGTGTTTGCCCTGTTTTTCGGGCTGGTTGACTTCCTTCTTTCCCGCGGGCTTCTGTCCCTGTTTGCCCTGGTATAGGTCCGGAGACTGTTATGGCCAAGGGCTGGTACGTTCTTCATACCTTTACGGGGCATGAAAACAAGGTGGAAAAATTTATCCGTCTCAAAATGGACGAAGGTGTCCTTGGAGATGCTGTTACTGATGTAAAAGTTCCTTCGGAGGAAGTAACAGAGGTAAAGAACGGGAAAAAACGGACGGTAAACCGTAAATTTCTGCCGGGATATATTCTTGTTGAAATGGATCTGCCGGAAAGGGGCTGGAAAATTCCCTGCGGTGAAATCCGGAAGATACAGGGTGTAACCGGCTTTGTGGGCACGGCCCGAAGCGCCAAGCCTCAGCCTATTTCCGCGGAGGAGGCCAAATCCATTCTGCAGAAAACGGGCGCTATTAAAACCGAGCGGCGTTCACAGGCGCGCCAGGACTTTCATGTGGGCGAGGAAGTCCGCATTATTGACGGTCCTTTTGAGTCGTTTAAGGGCACTATTGAAGTGGTGCATCAGGAAAAAGGCAAGCTGCGGGTTATGGTTGGAATATTCGGCCGTGCCACTCCTGTTGAGGTTAATTTCTCTCAGGTGGACCGCGGTTAATAAAATTATATTGCCGGGTGCTGCCGTCGGCAGCATTTAAAACACGGGAGTTGTGCCGGAAACGGACAACGTTTGTACCGCGAAGGAGGCCAGAAATGGCTAAGAAAAAAGTTACGGCGCTGATTAAGCTGCAGGTGCCTGCCGGTAAGGCTACTCCGGCACCTCCGGTTGGTCCGGCTCTCGGACCCCACGGTGTCAGCGCTCCGCAGTTCGTTCAGCAGTTTAATGACCGGACCAAGAACTTTGAACCGGGTCTGACTATTCCGGTTGTTATTTCGGTGTACGCTGACCGGAGTTTTACGTTTGAAACCAAAACTCCGCCTGCGGCCGTACTTATTAAGAAGGCTGTCGGTCTGGACAAGGGTTCTGCTGAGCCGCATAAGGTTAAAGTGGGTACAATTACCCGCGATCAGCTTAAACAGATTGCTGAAACCAAAATGCCCGACCTGAACGCGAACGATATTGATGCCGCAATAAACATTATTGCCGGTACCGCCCGGAGCATGGGCGTCAAGGTGGAGGGCTGAGATGAAACACGGAAAAAAATACCGCCAGGCCCTGGAAAAAGTGGATATTGAAAAGGTGTACGGCGTACAGGAAGGCGTGGAGCTGATCAAGTCTCTGGCTTTTGCCAAATTTGATGAAACTGTTGAAGTGTCGGTTAACCTGAATATTAAAAAGAGTCATTCCATCCGCGATACCTTTGTTCTGCCGCATCAGTTTGCCGGAGAGAAGAAAGTTCTGGTATTCGCCAAGGGCGAGAAGGCTCAGGAAGCTGAAGAAGCCGGCGCCGCCTATGTCGGAGCCGAAGATCTGGTGGAAAAGATCAAGGGCGGCTGGCTCGACTTTGACATCTGTGTGGCTACACCGGACATGATGAGGGAAGTAGGAAAGCTGGGGCCTGTTCTGGGCCGCCGCGGACTTATGCCCAACCCTAAAACCCGTACGGTGACAATGGATGTGAAAGGCGCTGTTGCGGAACTGAAGCAGGGGCGTATTGAATTCCGCGCCGACAAGGGCGGAGTGGTGCATCTGGCTGTAGGCAAGGTTTCCATGGATTCCGCTCATGTACGGGAAAATATAGAAACATTTATTGAAGAGCTCTCCCGCAAGCGTCCTTCGGATATTAAGGGAGATTTCATCAAGTCGGCCAGTCTGTCCTCTACTATGGGGCCCGGGCTCAAGCTGCAGGTACAGGCGTAAGGGGGGGCGGAATGTCTGAAGTGAATGTACAGCCGTATAAAAAAGATGCGGTTGCTGAATTAAAGAAGAATTTTGAAGGCACCCGCAGTTTTCTGTTTGCGGATTACCGCGGACTTTCGGTAACCCAGATTACCGAGCTGAGAAACGCTCTGAGGGAAGCCGGTGCCGAATTTCATGTTGTTAAAAACAATTTTGCCAAAATAGCTTTCGCGCAGATAGACCATGAAGATGTGGGTGAATATCTGGTTGGTCCTACCGCCATTGCTTACTGTGGCGACGAGGCCGGTCCGGTGGCCAAGGCTATGCTCAAACTGGGTAAGGATATGCCTGTTGAGCTGAAGGGCGGTCTTCTGGACGGTGAAATTTACGATGCTAAAGCTGTAGAGGCTTTCAGCAAGCTTCCCACCAGACTGGAGCTTATCCAGATGCTTATGGGAACCATGCAGGCTCCGCTGCAGAACACTGTGTACGTTCTCAATGGTGTTACTACCAAGCTGGTGCGTACTCTGGCGGCGGTACAGGAGAAAAAAGCCTCCGGGCAGGGATAACTGGAAGAGATAAAACGTTGTTTGTTTCTCTTTCTTTTGGATAATGAGCGGCGTCAGTCTTCAGATGGTTGTCTGCTGTCGCTGCCGAAAAACATTTTTAAGGAGAAGATAATATGACTACCGAAGAAATTCTGGATGCCATTGCCGGCATGACTGTTCTTGAGGTTTCCGAACTGGTTAAGGCCATGGAGGAAAAATCTGTGGCTGCCGGTCCTGCTGCTGCGGGCGGCGGTGAAGAGGCTGCTGAAGAGAAGTCGGAATTCGATGTTGTTCTGACCGGATTCGGCGACGGCAAGAAAATTGGCGTTATCAAGGAAGTGCGGGCCATTACCGGTCTGGGTCTGAAAGAAGCCAAAGAACTGGTGGAAACCGACAACAGTGTTATTAAGGAAGGCGTTTCCAAGGATGAAGCCGCTTCCATTAAGGAGAAACTCGAAGCCGCTGGTGCGACTGTCGAGGTAAAGTGATTCGGCTGACAGCCGGCTATTAGAGGTGTGTGTATAAAGACAGAGGTTTTGTTTTTAACATCTCTATAATCTCAAAGCGCCACCGGGGGCTGTGTGCCTGCGGTGGTTGTTTCGTATCCGGGGAAAGAACCTGGATGGCCCTGGGGGAATAAAAATGTTCGAAAGAGCGAAAAAAGAAGAACGCAGCTTTATTGGCATGAACTACGATGAGGTTCTGGAGCTTCCCGACCTTATTGACGTGCAGCTTTCGTCCTATGAGGCTTTTCTGCAGAAGGATGCCCTGGTGTCCGGCGGACAGCTGAAAGAACAGGGACTGGAAGAAGTTTTCCAGAGTGTTTTCCCCATTGAAAGTGCTAATGGCGAACTTGTACTCGATTACGAGTTTTATAATCTTGATTTTGATGCTTTGCGCCTGAGCGAGGCGGAGTGTAAGCGCAAGGGTTTAACCTATGGTGTGCCCATTAAGGCCCGGGTAAACCTGGTGTTTCAGTCTACCGGAGAAATTCGGCAGAAAGATATTTACATGGGCGATCTGCCCCTGATGACCGGCCGGGGTACTTTTATTATTAACGGTGCCGAGCGGGTTGTTGTCAGCCAGATTCACCGCAGTCCCGGTGTTATTTTTTCTGAGGAAAAAGGTGTTTACAGTTCCCGGATAATTCCTTACCGCGGCTCCTGGCTTGAATTTGAAATTGATCCGAAAAAAGAGCTTATCTATGCCAAAATTGACCGGAAAAAGAAAATTCTGGGTACCATGTTTCTGCGGGCTCTGGGGTTTGATTCCCGCGAAAAAATTATAAATCTTTTCTATCAGACCAGGCCGGCAAAACTTTTAACCAAGCGGGAGAAAAACGAACATCTTGTGGGCTCCATTCTGGCTGAGTCTGTCTGGGTGAATGACGAAAACGGCGAAAAGAAGAAACTACTGCGCGCCGCCGATAAACTGCATCCGCATGATCTGGATGAGCTTGTGCAGGCCGGAGTAAAAAAACTCCAGCTGGTTGATCTGGACCATGAAGATTCCCTGCATTCCGATATGATCCTTGAATGTTTTGACAGGGAGGAAACCCGGTTTAATAAAGACGATCCGACACAGGATGAGCCGACCAAGGAAGAAGCCCTGGCCGTGGTTTACAGTGTTCTTATGCCGGGAGAGCCCATTACTCTGGAGGCGGCTGAACGGGATCTGGTATCCATGTTCTTTTCTTCCCGCCGCTACGATCTGGGACGTGTCGGGCGCTACAAACTGAACAAGAAATTTGATCAGGACGAATCCATACAGGATCTGGTCCTTAACCGTCAGGACATTGTTTTGACCATGAAATATCTCATCAGCGTTTACAGCGGCGAAAAACAGATCGACGATATTGACCATCTGGGGAACCGGCGTATCCGCTCGGTGGGCGAGCTTCTGGGCAATTCCCTGAAAACAGCGTTCAGCCGCATGGAGCGTATTGCCAAGGAGCGGATGAGCCTGAAGGAAATTGAAACCCTCAAGCCCCAGGATCTGATATCCATTAAGCCTGTGGTGGCGGCCATTAAGGAATTTTTCGGTTCCAGTCAGCTTTCCCAGTTTATGGACCAGGTGAATCCCCTTTCGGAGCTGACTCACAAGAGGCGCCTGAACGCGCTGGGGCCGGGCGGTCTGTCCAGGGACAGGGCCGGTTTTGAGGTGCGCGATGTGCACTACACCCACTATGGGCGCATGTGTCCCATTGAAACGCCTGAAGGGCCGAATATCGGACTTATTGTTTCGCTGGCCAACTACACCCGTATTAACGATTACGGATTTCTGGAAACTCCCTACCGCAAGGTTGTTAACGGAGTGGCTACCCGGGAAGTGGAATATCTTTCCGCCATAGATGAAGATAAGTATTTTATTGCTCAGGCCAGTGCCGGTCTGGATGAAAAAGGCGCCTTCCTGGATAAAATGGTGGAGGTGCACCGGGGCGGCGACTATTCCTTTAAGGATCCGTCCGATATCCGCTACATGGATGTCAGCCCCCGCCAGATTATTTCAACCGCCGCTTCCCTTATTCCCTTTCTGGAGCATGACGACGCCAACCGCGCGCTGATGGGCTGCAACATGCAGCGTCAGGCGGTTCCGCTGCTTTTCCCTGAAGCTCCCATAGTGGGTACGGGAATGGAAGCCAAGGCCGCCTATGATTCCGGTGTGCTGGTGAAAGCCCTGGCGGCCGGAACGGTTACTTATGTGTCTTCTACCCGTATTGACGTTACCCGCAAGGGCGGAGAGGTGGATACCTACGATCTGGTTAAATACCAGAGAACCAACCAGGATACCTGTTTTAACCAGCGGCCCATTGTGAATTTGGGCGAAAAGGTTAAGGCCGGAGAGGTTCTGGCTGACGGTCCGGCAACCCGTTACGGCGAGCTGGCTCTGGGGCGCAACCTTCTGGTGGGATTTGTTCCCTGGAACGGGTATAACTTTGAGGATGCTGTTCTTATTTCCGAGCGGGTGGTTAAGGAAGATTACTATACCTCCATTCATATTAAGGAATTCGTTACGGAAGTGCGGGAGACAAAGCTGGGCCCTGAAAAGCTGACCCGGGATATTCCCAACATGTCTGAAAAGTCTCTGGAACACCTGGACGGCGAGGGTATTGTGTGCATAGGCGCCTCGGTGAAGTCGGGTTCCATTCTGGTGGGTAAGGTTACCCCCAAGAGCGAAACGGAAACCACTCCCGAGTTTAAGCTTCTCAACTCCATTTTCGGAGAGAAGGCCAAGGAAGTACGGGATACTTCCCTGAAGCTCCCCCACGGTGTAGGCGGAACTGTTATTGATGTTCAGCGGCTTAAACGCAGCGAGGGCGATGACCTGAACCCTGGTGTGGACGAAGTGGTAAAAGTTCTTATTGCAACCAAGAGAAAGCTTAAAGAGGGCGACAAAATGGCCGGGCGGCATGGGAACAAGGGTGTTGTGGCCCGGGTTCTTCCGGAAGAAGACATGCCTTACACAGCCGACGGGCAGCCTCTGGATGTCTGTCTGAACCCTCTGGGCGTGCCTTCCCGTATGAATATTGGTCAGATTCTGGAAACCATGCTGGGCATGGCCGGCGCTTCGCTGGGAAAAATGTATGAAACACCGGTATTTCAGGCGGCTTTGACCGAGGATATTGCCCAGGAGCTGGAGAAAGCCGGTCTGCACAAGGCTTCCAAAACCGTGCTGCATGACGGTTTGACCGGTGAACCTTTTGCCAACCCGGTTTTTGTTGGATACATGTACTATCTTAAACTGCACCATCTGGTTGATGACAAAATGCACGCGCGTTCCACCGGTCCTTATTCGCTGGTTACTCAGCAGCCTCTGGGCGGTAAGGCTCAGTTCGGCGGTCAGAGACTGGGAGAAATGGAGGTATGGGCTCTGGAGGCCTACGGCGCGGCCAACACCCTTCAGGAGCTGATGACCATTAAGTCTGACGACATGACCGGACGCGCCAAAATATATGAAAGCATTGTCAAGGGCGACCCGGCTACAAGCGCCGGCATACCTGAATCGTTTAACGTTCTGGTTCAGGAGCTGCGCGGCCTGGCCCTGGATGTGCGTATTTTCGACTCCAAAGGGAAACAGCTGCCCTTTACCGAGCGCGACGAGGAGCTGCTGAGCCGTCAGGGCGGCCGCTTCTAGCTGAAGTTTTTGATGAATGAGCCTTTTCGAGGAGTGAGGGATGAAAGAAATACAGGATTTTGACAGCCTGATGATAAAACTGGCCTCTCCGGAGCAGATCAGAGCCTGGTCTTACGGGGAAGTTAAAAAGCCGGAAACAATCAATTACCGCACCCTGCGTCCGGAAAAGGACGGATTGTTCTGCGAACGGATTTTCGGAACAACCAAGGAATGGGAGTGTTACTGCGGCAAGTTTAAATCCATACGCTACAAGGGCGTTATATGCGACCGCTGCGGTGTGGAAGTAACGCACTTCAAGGTGCGCCGTGAGCGGATGGGGCATATTGAACTGGCCTCTCCGGTTTCGCATATCTGGTATTACCGTTCTGTACCTTCCCGCATGGGGCTGCTGCTGGACTTGTCCATAGCGGCTCTGCGCAGCATTCTGTACTACGAAAAATATGTTGTTATTGAGCCCGGCGATACGGAGCTCAAGCTTATGCAGCTTCTGACCGAGGAAGAATATTCTGAAGCCCGGGAGCGCTTTGGAATGAGTTTTACGGCCGGTATTGGCGCTGAAGCCGTGCGGACTCTGCTGGAAAACCTGGATTTGGACGCCCTGAGCGCTGAACTGCGGGCCACCATGGTGGAAAAGGGCTCCAGAGCCGACAAACGTCTGCTCAAGCGTATAGAAATAGTGGAAAACTTCCGCGATTCAGGCAACCTGGCCCAATGGATGATCCTCGATGTTGTGCCGGTTATTCCCCCTGAACTGCGGCCCATGGTACAGCTGGACGGCGGCCGCTTTGCCACCAGCGATCTTAACGATCTTTACCGGCGCGTTATTAACAGGAATAACCGCCTCAAACGGCTTATGTCCCTCAACGCGCCCGATATTATTATCCGCAACGAGAAGCGCATGCTTCAGGAGGCTGTGGATGCCCTGTTTGACAACACTAAAAAGAAAAAAGTTGTTAAAGGCGCTTCCAACCGTCCGCTGAAGTCGCTTTCGGACCTGCTGAAAGGAAAGCAGGGGCGTTTCCGCCAGAACCTTCTGGGTAAACGGGTCGACTACTCCGGACGTTCGGTTATTGTTGTCGGCCCCAGGCTCAAACTGCACCAGTGCGGTCTGCCTACCAAAATGGCTCTGGAGCTCTACAAGCCCTTTATTATGAAGAAGCTTGTGGAAAAGGATGTTGTCTACAACATTAAAAAGGCCAAAACACTGGTGGAGCAGGAAACTCCCGAAGTGTGGTCTGTGCTGGACGAAGTTGTGCGGGAGCATCCTGTACTGCTCAACCGGGCGCCCACGCTTCACCGTCTGGGAATACAGGCCTTTGAGCCTGTACTGGTGGAAGGAAAGGCCATACAGCTGCATCCGCTTGTGTGCCATGCCTACAACGCGGACTTCGACGGCGACCAGATGGCGGTTCATGTGCCTCTTACCCAGGCCGCGCAGATTGAAAGCTGGACTCTTATGCTGGCTGACAACAACCTTCTCAACCCTGCAAACGGTCAGCCGGTTGTTTTTCCCTCCCAGGACATGGTTATGGGGCTTTATACCCTTACCAAAGACCGCCCGGGAGACAAGGGTGAAGGCCGTTATTATATTTCTACTGAAGAAGTAATGATGGCCCTTGAGTCTAAAGCGGTATCGTGGCACGCGCGGGTGAATGTAAAAATTAACGGTGAGTGGGTTTATACAACGCCCGGCCGTGTTGTTTTTAACGACAGGCTCCCTGAGGAAATAGGTTTTGTCAATGAAACCCTCAGCGATAAACGCATCCGTGCCCTGGTTATGTACTCATTCAAGGAGCACGGCAACTTTATTACAGTTAAACTGCTCGACTGCCTGAAGGATATAGGTTTTGAATACGCCACCAAACTGGGTACCACCATTGGTATGGATGACATACTCATACCCGGCGAGAAAAAAGACCTTATTAAAGCGGCCAACAGCGAAGTGGATAAAATTCAGACCCAGTACCGTGACGGACATATTACTTCCGAAGAACGCTACAACAGAGTTGTGGAAGTGTGGGGTAAAACCAACGAGGAGCTGGCCGGTGTTATGATGGACCACCTGAAGAAAGATCAGGATGGTTTTAACAATGTGTTCATGATGGCCGACTCCGGTTCGCGCGGTTCCCGGAACCAGATACGGCAGCTGGCCGGAATGCGCGGTCTGATGGCCAAGCCTTCAGGCGATATTATTGAGCTGCCCATCCGTTCCAACTTTAAGGAAGGACTTTCGGTTATTGAGTTCTTCATTTCCACTAACGGTGCCCGTAAGGGACTGGCCGATACCGCTCTTAAAACGGCCGATGCCGGTTATCTGACGCGGCGTCTGGTTGATATAGCCCAGGACGTTGTGGTGAACATGGACGACTGCGGCACTATTAACGGTATTGACGTTACCGCCCTCAAGGACGGTGAGGAAGTGGTGGAGTCTCTTTCCGACCGTATTATGGGCCGTTTTACCCTGGAGCAGGTTAAGCATCCCATTACCGGGGAGATCCTGGTGGATGTCAACCAGGAAATTACCGACGACGTAGCTCTGGAAATTGAGGAACTGGGAATTGACAGTGTGCGTGTGCGTACCGTTCTGACATGTGAGGCCCAGCACGGAGTGTGCATGAAGTGCTACGGGCGCAACCTGGCCACTCACCGGCCCACCGATATTGGAGAGGCTGTCGGCATTATTGCCGCCCAGTCCATTGGACAGCCGGGTAC
>PDRU01000022.1 GCA_002748225.1 Spirochaetales bacterium
ACTCTTTCGCCCGCTATACTGTTCTTATGAAGCGCAGAGACAGTATCAGACGGCCTTCCTGGTCTACCATTCTGATTTTTATTCTTTTAATACTTATTTTTCTTATGGGCTTCGGCATTTTGGATTTTGGCGGAAACGATTCTTCTCCGGAAGTTTCTCCGGAAGTTCTTTTTCCGCCTTCAACGCAGCCGGGCTCAGCAGAACTGAGAGCCCCTGAAACCGGCACGCAGCCTCAGGACATTGAATCGCTGCTCCCTGTGGCCAGCCAGAACAGCGGCTACACCCTTGATGAGCAGCAGAATATTTTTGTCTACGACACCCGCAACGAAGCGGTGGTCAACATTACAACCGAAGAGGTTGGATACAACTGGTTTCTGGAACCTGTACCCCGTGAAGGCTCGTCCGGTTCAGGTTCCATCATAGACAGCCGCGGCTACATACTGACAAATAACCATGTTGTGGAAAACGCCTATAAAGTGAATGTTGTACTGGCTGACGGTGAACAGTTTGACGGAGAGGTTATCGGTTCTGATCCGGAAAACGATCTGGCGGTTATCCGCTTCGATCCCGGTGGTCATCCGCTCTCAACAATACCCTTTGGTACTTCCAAAGGGCTGCGGGTGGGCCAGAAAGTGCTGGCCATCGGCAACCCCTTTGCGTTTGAACGGACGCTGACAACAGGTATTATTTCCGGGCTAGGCCGCCCTCTGCGCAACGACAGGGGCATTGTTATTCAGGATTTAATACAGACAGACGCCTCCATTAATCCGGGAAACTCCGGCGGGCCGCTTTTGAATACCAGCGGAGAACTGGTGGGCGTGAATACCATGATCTACACTCCTTCGGGAGGTTCGGTGGGTATAGGCTTTGCCGTACCGGTTGACACCGCCAGGCGGGTAGTGCCCGATCTGATCCAGCACGGTTATGTGGAAAGAGGGTGGATTCAGATTGAACCGGTTCAGCTTTTTCCGTCTCTGGTGCGTTTTGCCGAGATGCCTGTCAGCCAGGGAATACTGGTGTCGCAGGTGCTGAATAAGGGAAATGCCGACCAGGCCGGTATACGCGGCGGTTCACGGGACAAGGCTGTCCGCAGCGGGAATTCCGTTATTTATCTGGGCGGTGATATTATAACAGGTATTAACGGAGAAAAGGTGGCTACACTGGGCGACCTTTACGCGGCGCTTGAAAAAAGCCGGCCGGGCGACGTGGTAAATGTTTCCATTCTCCGCGGACGCCGTCAAATGACTATGCCGGTTACTCTGGCTGAAAGGCCGCGGGAACGCCGGTGAGTGAAAAGCCGGCC
Source organism: Spirochaetales bacterium (assembly GCA_002748225.1). Taxonomy (GTDB): domain Bacteria; phylum Spirochaetota; class Spirochaetia; order DSM-2461; family DSM-2461; genus UBA2779. The sequence goes on from PDRU01000022.1 coordinate 1,304, forward strand.
AAACCCTTTCGGGTTCACGCTCCCTATGAGCCGGCAGGTGATCAGCCGCAGGCCATAGAAGCTCTTGCGCAGGGAATCCTCAGAAATAATCTGCGCTGTCAGACACTGCTGGGTGTAACGGGTTCGGGAAAAACCTACACAATGGCCAAAACCATAGAGGCCCTGCAGAGGCCCGCTCTTGTAATCAGTCATAATAAAACACTGGCAGCACAGCTCTACCGGGAATTTAAGGGATTCTTTCCTGAAAATGCCGTTGAATATTTCGTTTCCTATTTTGATTACTACCAGCCCGAGGCCTATGTGCCTTCCCGTGATCTCTACATTGAAAAAGATTCCAGCATTAACGAAGAAATAGAACGCATGCGTCTGTCGGCCACCATGAGCCTGATGGAACGGAAAGATGTTGTTATTGTAGCAACCGTGTCCTGCATTTACGGTCTGGGAAGTACCGAAACCTTCCGGGATATGAAGGTGCAGTTCCACCTGGGAGATGAACTGGATCTGCACAGTCTGCGCCTTCAGCTGGTGGCCATGCAGTACCAGCGCAACGACGCGGTTCTGGAAAGGGGAAAATTCCGTATCCGGGGCGATGTTCTTGAAATCTATCCGGCTTATTTGACAAATGTGGGATACCGGATCAGTCTTGATTTTGACACCGTGGAGTTTATTCAGCGCATCAACACTGTCAGCGGTGAGGTTCTGGAGAATCTGGAAGTAACAACAATCTACGCGGCCAAGCACTTCGTTATGCCTGAAGAGCGTATCCGCATGGCCTGCCTTACCATTCAGGAAGAACTGGATGAACATCTGGAAGCGCTGGAAGCAGGCGGTAAGCATTTTGAGGCCCAGCGTCTTAAAACCCGCACTGAATACGATCTGGAAATGCTTTCGGAAATGGGATACTGCCCCGGCATAGAGAACTACAGCCGTCACTTAACCGGCCGGAAAGCCGGTGAGCGTCCGGAAGTTCTGCTCGATTACTACCCGCAGGAGTTTGTTACTTTTGTGGATGAGTCTCATGTAACGCTTTCCCAGATACGGGCCATGTATGAAGGCGACCGCTCCCGGAAAACCAATCTGGTTGATTTCGGCTTCCGCCTTCCTTCGGCTCTGGATAACCGGCCGCTTGTTTACAGTGAATTTGAACAGCAGCTGGACAAGGTTATCTACGTGTCGGCTACTCCGGGAGGGGAAGAAAAGAAAAAAAGTCAGGCGGTTGTGGAACAGCTTATCCGTCCGACCGGTCTTTTGGACCCGCCCATTGAAGTGCGTCCGACTGAAGGGCAGATGGAGCATCTCTACGGAGAAATACGAAGCCGCATAGAGCAGAATGAACGGGTGCTGGTAACAACGCTTACCAAGAAAATGGCCGAAGACCTGACTGATTATTTTATGAGTCTGAATTTGAAAACCCGCTATCTGCACAGCGAGGTGGAAACCATTGAGCGGGTGGAAATTATAACAGGTCTGCGCCGGGGCGACTTTGATGTGCTTGTGGGAATTAATCTGCTGCGTGAAGGTCTGGATATACCGGAAGTTTCCCTGACGGCCATTATGGACGCGGATAAAATTGGTTTTCTGCGCAGTGAAACCAGTCTGATACAGATTATTGGGCGCACGGCACGCAATGTTAACGGCCGGGTTATAATGTACGCCGACAATGTCAGCGCGGCCATGAAGGCGGCCATAGAGGAAACTGAACGGCGCCGCGGCATACAGATGGACTATAATAAGGCCCACAATATTACTCCGGCCTCGGTTAAAAAGGAAATACAGGAAATATTAGTGAGACGCGGCGATGAAAAGCGCGCCGCGGAGAAAATGAGTATTGAGGTAATGAAAAAGTCGGCCAATCTTCTGGATCCCAAACAGAAAAACCGTCTGATAAAGGCTCTTGAACATGAAATGTTTGAGCGATCCAAAAATCTTGAATATGAAGAAGCCGCGGTACTCAGAGATGAAATTCGGCATTTAAAGGAAGGTGACGCATGAGTTTGCGAAATATTTTCCGGCGTGTACCGGTTAGTTTCCTGGTTGTTTTGCTGTTTTCCTGTCAGCCGGAAGCTGAACAGCCCGCCCCGGAGCTTCCTCCCACTCCCGTGCTGACTTCCGATTCGTCCTGGGGTGTAACGCAGGTAACATACCAGAGAATACAGGAAAGCGCGCGTCAGGACGCTCCTGTAGCCGGTGTGCTGCGCCGGGGCGATGTGGTGCAAATCTATGCGCGTGTCAGTGTTACCGGCACCAGCTACTGGCTGGAAGTTATTTCAGAAAACGCGCGCGGCTGGGTACCGGATTCCGGCATAGCCGTCTACGATTCCAAAGCCCAGGCTTTGACTGCTTCGGCAGAAATGAAATAGCTTTCAGTTCAGTCTTCTTACCTGGGTTCCGTCTTTGTAAAGCTGGACATTCTTCAGAATATCAGGCGATGAATACCAGATTTTTTTGTTATCTCCGGATAGTGCCAGCCAGTTCCCGTCCTGGAACATGTGAAATTTTACAAGAACCTTTCCGTTTTTGGCGTTCCAGAGAATAACGGCGCCGTTACCGTCAATGCCGTACAGTGTGGCACCCCGGCAGGCAAGAGTTTTTATTCTTGCTTCAGAGTCGAACCTGGTACTGCGGCTGCCGGAAAAAGCAATAATATCACTGCCGACACTGGCAAAGAATCCTTTTCCTTCCGGATGAGGCAGAATCTGAGCGTTCAGATATTCTCCTTTTATCTGGATAAGCGCGCGGCTTTGTTCAGGATTGGCTTTGTTATGCTTTTTGAGAATGGTCAGCGGTTTTTTTCCGGTCCGGTCTACTCCAATTGTGTATATTCCTTCTGATGAGGAGGTAACGTTGTAAACCATAAAGCGCTTGTCGGGAATGGGAATGGATTCACGTGTCTGTAGATCAACCAGTTCAAGAGGGGAGCCGGTTGAGCCTGCCGAAGAGCGGGCTGTGAGCAGACTCTCCGGGGTTGACAGGGCGGCATCCAGTATGCCTAAAGCCGAATAAGTGAATTCCTCGTTTTCTGTATCAATATTGATCAATGATACATTACCGCTGCGTGTTAAGGTCAGAATACGGCTGTTATCCAGAACAGTAAGATCGGCCAAGGGCCCCGGTGCCGGAATGCTGGTTTCCGAGGGTTCATCAAAGCGGAAGAGTTTTATTGATTCTTCGGGGAAGGGGTTATCTTCGGTCCAGAGGAGAAGACGGTTGTCTTTAAGAGCCGAAATACCGGTTATTTTCCCGGCCGTACCGGTTCTGCGTTCAGCAAATTCCAAAGGTGAATTGAGCAGTGAATTGAAGCTGCCGCGTGAGGTCTCTTTGAAAAAGGGCGATGAAATTTTCCGTATTAAACCCGGTCCCGACAGATAAACAGAATCATTTAAGAAGGTGAGCGAGTCGGGAACCCAGGCAGAATTGGTTAAAACAGGCTGGAAAGGTACTCCGGAAGCGCCTGTGCCGTGATACAGAATACCTTTTTCACTCATAAGAAAGGTCGCACCGTCATCTCGGAGCACTTGAACAGGATTCAGATAATCATCGAGAAATACAGGAGCGGCTTCGGTTTCAAAGGGAGAACGGGGTAAAAAACGCTGACTGGAGGCGTTGAACTGCCAGAGTGCCTTACCGGAATTAGTATTGGAAAGAACTTCAATATCGCCGTTTGCGGCGTCAACCGAGATATCCGCAATGCCGGGAATTTCTATCTGGTCAAGGAGTTCGCCGGTTTGACGGTGTATAAGATACATGGAGTTTCTGCTGGTAGCGAACAGAGTTGATTTGTCACCGGTTTGAAGTACGGTCAGATTATTGAGGCTGCTGAGGGTTTCTACTTCCAGTTTTAACGCGGAACTGCGGATGTCGCGGTACTGAATTGTTCCGGAGGACGAATATGTCATGACAATGGCTTCGGTGGAGCCTATATAGGCATCGTTGTAAAGAGAAGGCAGCCTCTGCAGATAAGACAGGCGGCGTCCGCTGCGGCCTTCCAGAACTACAACGCTGGGCGTACCCAGACTTCCCATAATGAGGTAACGTCCTTTTGCCGACCAGCGGAGAAAAAGCGGTTCCGAATCCAGCTGATAGCTGTACTGTTTTTTCTCTTTAGTCCAGTCCCATACTTCCAGAGAGTATTCTCCGGCCTTGTTCATAATCAGAGCCGCCTGAGTGGAAACAGGATTAAGCCGGAGGCTGATTATCTGGTCTGTGCTGACGTGAAAGCGGTGCGTTACCCGTGATTTTCCAGGCTCAAATGCTATGAGCCGGCCGTCTCTGCCGGCGGAAACAATGGTGTTTGTCCGGGTGTGTTTTTCAATAGCTGCCGGAGGGCCGTCATGACCTGATTGAAGTACAATGCTGTAATCGGCTGAGGCACTGCCCAGACCAAGTGTAAAAAACAGAAGACAAACCAGATAATGTTTGAACTTATACATTAAAATCCCCTTCAGCGTCCGTTAAAAGACAAAATATCACCGGTAAGTGCTACCGCTGCTATTATGGCTACAATAATTGTACCAATGAACTGGTATCTGTAAATAGAGCGGGGATGCAAAGTCCCCCGTTTCAAACTTTTTCTTATACCTTCCAGCAGAAAAAGAAGGATCTGTCCGCCGTCAAGTACAGGTATGGGAAGCAGGTTCAGAAAAGCCAGTGAAATAGATATGATGGACATAAGCTGAAATGTCCAGAGAAACCCCGGTCCCGCACCGGCCTGGAATCCTTTAACAACAAAAGCACCGGTATCGGTTATCAGGCGTATGGGACCGTAGACGGTGTTTTGAACGCTTACACCCATAAACAAAAGACGCAGGCCCTTGACGGTGGAAACCAGAATGTCCATGGTATCCTCAATGCCTTTCCCGGCCGCCTGGAAAACGTTGAGACGCGGAGAACGTCTGGTTAATGAAGGAAAAATAATTCCTGAGGGAGCGGCGGGTTCCGGATTAAACATCAGCTCCAGCGTTTTTCCGCGGCGCTCTACCTCAAGAACATGGGCTGTGCCTGCGCCTTCAGTCCGGGTTTGAAGTAAATTAAAAAAACTTATGGTGTTATTGATGATTTCTCCGTCCATGGAGATAATTCTGTCGCCGGGCCGGAGTCCGGCTTTTTCCGCGGCTGTGCCCGGCAGTACGTCTTCTGCCAGCGGCTCTATCCAGTTATACACTCCTATCATGGCAGAGCCGTTTTCCTTATCCAGCTCGGGAACGGCAGATAAACGGAGTAACTGTCCGTTCCGTTCTACTGTCAGTTCTATGGTCTCTCCGGGTTTGAAAATGAGATGCTCCCTTAAAGCCTGAAAACTTTCCAGAGGAACAGAGTTGACCGAAACAATAAGATCGCCGGTCTGCAGACCGGCCTTGTCTGCCGGCCACAGGCGTGTTTCATCGTCTGAAAAATCTGAAACAAGTACAATTCTGGGTTCAGTGTAATGTTCCTGGTATCCAATCCATGCAATGCCTGTAAAAACAATGACAGCAAAAACAAGGTTGGCCAGAGGTCCGGCTGCGGCAATAAAAATCCGTTTCCACGGTGATGAAGCGTAAAATTCACCGGGGGCCGCTGCAATTTCGGATGAATGATTTTCCAGCGCTTCGTGAAAAGCCCCTTCCCCCTTAAAGCGGCAGTATCCCCCCAGAGGGATCAGGGAAAGGCGGAAGTCCGTTCCGTTTTTCCGGTAACCGGCAATGCGTTTGCCAAAGCCTACCGAAAAAGTTTCAACCTCCACACCCGCCAGCCGGGCGGCCAGAAAGTGTCCGCCCTCGTGAATAATTACCACCAGCGAAAGGCTGACAATGCCGACAATAACCTGCAGAAGTCCAATCAGCATCAAAGCCCTGCCTGTTCCAGAAACAG
>PDRU01000199.1 GCA_002748225.1 Spirochaetales bacterium
TACATTGTTGAAGGAGATTCCGCCGGAGGCAGCGCCAAAATGGGGCGGGACAGAAAATTCCAGGCAATTCTTCCCCTGTGGGGAAAAATGCTGAATGTGGAAAAAACCCGGCTGGAAAAAGTTCTGGCTAATGAAAAAATGCAGCCCATTATTCAGGCACTGGGAGCCTCTGTCGGAAACGATTTTGATGTTGAAAAACTCCGTTATCATAAAATAATTATTATGGCCGATGCCGACGTGGACGGATCTCATATCAGAACGCTTCTGCTGACGTTTTTCTTCCGTTACATGCAGCCGCTTATTGAAAATGGTCATGTTTATCTGGCTATGCCGCCCTTGTTTAAAATTTCAGCCGGAAAAAAGACGGCGTATGTTTACGATGAAAAAGAAAGAGATATTCTTCTGGAAGAGTGGGGTGAAGAAGAAAAAATTAACATCCAAAGGTATAAGGGATTAGGTGAAATGAATCCAGAACAGCTTTGGCAGACCACCATGAATCCGGAAACCCGAAACATAAAACAGGTTAAACTGGAAGATTTTGTCGCAGCGGATGAAATGTTTACAACTTTAATGGGAGAAGAAGTTCCTCCACGACGTAAATTCATAGAGGATAACGCTTTATCCGTAGTAAACCTGGACGTGTAGGAGTACAGAAATGAGTGAACAGAACATTGGACAGGTTATACCCGTTGCCATTGAAGACGAAGTAAAAGAATCTTATCTGAACTATGCCATGTCCGTCATAGTAAGCCGTGCTCTGCCGGATGTCCGCGACGGCCTTAAACCGGTACACCGGCGTATTCTTTATTCCATGAGTGAAATGGGTTTAAGACACGACAGGCCGTATAAGAAATGCGGACGTATTGTCGGAGACGTACTGGGTAAGTTCCATCCGCACGGCGATCAGTCCATATACGACGCCCTGGTTCGTCTTGCTCAGGATTTTTCCCTGAAGGCCCCAATGGTTCAGGGACAGGGAAACTTCGGTTCGGTTGACGGAGATCCGCCAGCAGCCATGCGTTACACGGAAGCCCGTCTGGCGCATATAGCCGAAACAATGCTGCAGGACATAAAAAAAGAAACCGTCGATTTTGGTCCGAACTACGACGATTCCATGACCGAGCCGCTTGTGCTTCCGGCCGCAATGCCGAATCTTCTGGTAAATGGAGCCAGCGGTATAGCTGTGGGAATGGCAACCAATATGCCGCCGCACAATCTGCAGGAAATTTCAAATGCAACAGCGGCCTACATTGATAACCCGGAAATTTCCATAGACGATCTTCTGGAATATGTCAGCGGACCGGACTTCCCCACAGCGGGAGTTATTTATGGAAAAATGGGTTATAAGCTGGCGGCTCATACCGGAAGAGGCAAGGTTGTTATCCGTTCCAGGTATTATCTGGAAGAAGTCAGC
>PDRU01000023.1 GCA_002748225.1 Spirochaetales bacterium
ACCTTGGGTAAGACCTCGGTGGCGGTCACGGACTCATTAACCACCGGAAATACCCCCATAGGTTGACCACCGACGAAAAAGGCACTGTCTTCCTGTCGCCGCATTTCTCGCCTGGCGCGTTCCCATCTCAGCCCCAGGGTTCCGGTCAGGCGATTTGTTATGTCGTATTTAATGTTAGTAAAAGCCGCGACGTCCACACTGTTTTCTTTAAGGGGTGGCAATAACGTGAACTGCTGCTGTCCAGCCAGAAGATCCTTGTACCCGACAACGAAGCTTCGTTTTCCCGTGTAGCCACTGAGACCCAGTACCCAGTCAAGCCGGTCGGCCATTGTCGGGGAGAATCGGAATTCCTGAAACAGCTGTTGTTTGCTGTCTTTGCCGCCGGTGTTGATCAGGGGGAAACTGGTCAGCTCAAACTGAGCCCCCCAACCGGAGGATACCTTGTCCAGAAAGTTGGTAATAGACACCATTTTGACTTTGTCCCAACGGTATTCAACCTTGAGATTCAGCGACTGCTCGTCCTCATCAAAGCTGCGAATGTCATCCATATGGTATTGGTGTTGTCTGCCGATAGGGCGGCTGTTCACCTGGGATATCCCCCAGATTTGCGCAAGTTGCGGGTTCGGTTGGGCAAAAACCTGATTGTACGCTTCGCTGTCTACGGGGATGTAGGTCTGCTCGTAAATGCCATCGGCGCGATTAAACTGGCCGTTGTATTGCAGTGATAGATTCATATTGCTGGCGGGGTAAAAGAGCACCGTCAGTAACAGCGCCGTATCTTCAATATCGCCCGAGTTGTCAGTGACCGGATCAATATTTTGTGTATAAGTATCGCCCTGTTCTCTTACCAGGGCCAGTCGCCCCGCCCAGTTGTCACTGATTTGCCCGGAAGCATTGAGCAATAATTGCTGCCTGCTGCCCTGCCGATAGTGCTCGGAGGACATTTCGCCCAGCAACTTCACGTCGCCCTGGGGCAGCGCGGTGTTGATAACGATCACACCCCCTTCGGTGTTGGTGCCATACAGTGTACCCTGTGGGCCACGCAACACTTCTATTTGTTCCACATCCAGCAGCAATTTGTCGTTTATCGTTCTAAACGGCATGTCGTCAATGTAGACCGCAACCCGGTTTTCGCTCAGCGGGTTAACACCAATACCCCGGATGCTGATGAATTCGGCACCTACTTCACCAAGTTCACTGAATTTCAGGTTGGGAATGAACCCCTCAATATCTGACAAGCGCTCAATCCTCGCATGATCGATTTGCATATCGGTTAAAACACTGGCTGAAGCGGGGAGCTCGTCGAAAGTTACTGCCATTTTACTGCCAATAACGGTTACTTCCTCTATCTCACTATCGTCATTCAGGCCCGGTTGCGCGTGGGAGTAAGAGACCAAAAGCAAAGAAATAACACTAAGGCGAACGATTCTGGCTAGCATTTTTAGTCCTCTTCCTGTCTGGATTCGACTTATGGTAGCTTGTTCGTCACTGTTGATTGTCGTTAAGCGGAGTAATATCAGCGATTGCCGGATTCTGTCGTCAGTATTTGCCTTCGATAGGCGCTGGGGCTGACACCGCAGGCTTTCTTAAAAACAGCCGCAAAATGGCTGCTGCTGGCGTAGCCCACATCCTCGGAAATACGCTGGATGGAGAGCTGATTCAAGGCTAACAACTCCCTGGCTCTGTTCAGGCGTATGTTGCGTAGATAGGAAAACACCGTTTCCTGATAGAGCTGTTTGAACCCGCGCTTGAGCTTGCAGTCATTGATCCCTACCCGATGGGCGAGCATCACCAGATCCGGTGGTGCTTTCAGGTTGTCTCTGACAATCTTCGCCGCTTCATGGACCCGGGCTATGTCTTCTGGCTTGAGCAGTGCTCCGGTTGACGGCGCCCTGTCTGCCGGGCGCATTTGCTCCAGTTGCATAGACCACATATCCAGAGCCAGGGCGCTTATTCTGTGATGCGCGCACTCACCGTCGCGAATACTGCGATAAAGTTCATCGGCACGGGATAGCACAGAGCTGTGACACTTTCCCAGATTGGTGATCCCCGACCAGCAGTGGTCGTTGATTTTGTCCATTCCCAGCGAGCGTCCGCGTTCCGACAACCATTCATAGGAAAGGTGCAGGGTGAGGTATTTGTGACACAGCCCTTTGGCAAACGTGGAAGCGCCATACCGGCAGATACTTTGATAGCGTTGCAAGCAGGCCTCTTTTGCCTTTATAACCACGCGATCTTCGTCCACTTCACACTCGACCTGCCCATCCAGGCAGATCGTAAACCCGAGGCCCGACTGCTTGATATCCTGCTCAAACACCCTGACCGTTTCACACGGGCAAAACACCATCACCACCAGCGCTGCACCGCCAACCAGTGGCACCATATGCACACGGCCACGGCCGTATCCGGGATGGATAGCCATACGATGACAAAAGTCTTCCCGCTGCAATGCCCGACTGATGTCTTGGTCCGGCATACTGACAGGGTGCGAATCCTCCGGTATCAAGAACTCGGTGAAGGGCACCTGGCGAATTCGTCTCACTGTGACAATCTGCCGTAAAAGCGTCTGACTCTAAGTAAAGGCGGCAACAAAGTCAATTTGCTCTGCTGAACGCTCAACAGGCGCGAACCAAGACGACCGACTTTACTTTTCACAGCCTAAGACAGACAATCGCCGAAATAATAATCATTATTATTAGCTCTTATAAAGCCTATCACTTGAGACCTGTTTTATGGCAATGTATGCAAACCCAGTCGATATGAAATGACATCCGGCAGCGGTATCTGGTTTACAGGGATGGCTTATCTATATCTAAAGATGGAGTAAGCAATGACACTACAGCAAATCAATCGGGTCTTTGCCGCTTATGGTCGGTTTATGGTGCGCTGGCGGTGGCCGCTGCTGATTCTGCTCATTGCCTTCACCGCCTTTGCTCTGTCTGGGTTGAGCAAAGTGAGAACCATGGTGTCCGAGGACAGCTTTTTTTCCGAGGAAGACAGTTTAAGCGTGCAGAGCGAACGCTTCGAACGGTTATTTGGCAACAACGAACAAATAGCCGTATTGCTGCAATCCGATGATGTGTTTCAGCCGCAGGTATTGCAGGCGATCCAGGATATCGGTGATGCCCTGCTGGCAACAGTACCCTACGCCGACCAGATCACCTCGCTGGCATCACTGGATGTTGTCGTCGGTAACGATGCCGGTATCGCCGTTATCAACCCACTGGCCGAGGGTATCCCACAAACACCACAAGCCATTGAAAAACTGCGTGATTTAATACTGTCGCGCAAGGGGCTGCTGGGCAAAGTTGTCAGTGCCGACAGCCGTGAAACCTGGATTGTTCTGTCACTGCATGCTTTTCCTACAGAAGCGCAGTGGGTGGAACGCAATGAGGAGAATCCCCTGTATCAGGTCGGCGATGCCGCTATTGCCGTGTTGACCGATCCGAAGTGGCAAAGTGATGCCTACCAGATCAAACCGATCGGCATGCCCTACACCGAAAGTGAAGAGCGCCGCGTTGTACAGCATGAAATGAAGCTGCGTGTTGGCAGCGGCTTTGTCTTGATGGTGGTACTGTTGGCCGTGTTCCTGCGCAGCTGGCGCGGCGTGATTGTACCCGTATTCACCACTGTTTTCGGGGTGACAGTGGTGTTTGGCATGATGGGTTGGCTGGGGTTTGCAGTCGATCAATCCATGGCGCTGTTACCGGTATTTCTGGGTATGGCACTGTCGGTGGGCTACTCGGTGCACATCGTCAACGCGATTAAAGCGGGGCTGGCCCGCAGTCTGTCGCGGCATCAGGCGGTCATCGAGGCGGTAGCACACACCGGGTGGCCGATTGCCTTTACCGCCTTGACCACAATGGGGTCGATGCTGTCCTTTCTTTCCGCCGGGATAATACTCACCGACTGGCTGGCCTGGGTAACGGCAGCGGTGGTGTTCTCGGTGTATACCTATGTCAGCCTGCTGATTCCCATTCTTTTCAGTTTCGGGCGAGATGCGGCGAAAACAACGCCGAAGAAACACCACCTGACGGTGGATCTTTCCAGGCTGGCGGATTTTACTATTCGCTATCGTCGCGCCCTGGCGTGGGCGGGGGTGGCTATGGTTGTGGTGCTGCTGCCGGCCTTGCCACGTATCAATGTCAATATGGATGCGCTGGAGATGATGGGAACGAAAATACCCTATCTGCAGCGCGTCAAGGAAATCACCCAGTCGCAGTTAGGTTCCTACCTTACTTACAACATTCAGCTCGATTACCAAGACGCCGATGCGATAAAAGATCCGTCCATATTGGAGAATTGGCAGACACTGCTCGATGAAGTCGCGGTTTTTCCATTGACGAAAAAAAACGCCGATGGCGCCAAGATTCACTCCCTCAACGATATCGTTCGGGAGTTAAACCAGACCCTGAATGCTGACAACCCCAACTATTATCGCATTCCCGATGACCGCGCCCTGATTGCGCAGCTATTGCTCCTGTATGAAGTATCCGGTGGCAAACAGCTCTATCAGTGGATTGATGACGCACATCGCAGTACGCGTGCACAAATAGAAATCAGCGCGTTCTCCTCCAATGAAATTGTTGCCGAATTAAAGCACATTGAAAAACGCGGGGCAGAGCTGTTTCCCGATGGAGAGATTACACTGGTCGGCATGGCAGTCAAATTCGCCGAGATTAACAAGCGCCTGGTAACCGCCGAGCTGGTTTCATTTTTTACGGCTTTGCTGGTCATTGCCGTGCTGATGATGTTTGTTTTCTCCAGTGTCAAAACCGGTCTGATTGGCTTGATTCCCAACCTGGCGCCCATCGTGGTGATCGGTGGCGTAATGGGCTACGGGGGCTTTTCCCTGGACATGATGACAATGACCATAATGCCGATGATGCTGGGTATTGCAGTCGATGATACTATCCATTTTATTACCCGGATCAAGCTCGCCTTTGAACAAAGCGGCTGCTATCGTCAGGCTATTAAAGCGGCGTTTGCCGACGTAGCTAAAAACCTGATAATAACCACCGTTATTTTGGCTGTGGCGTTCGGCGTGCTAATGTCCTCGCCGCTTAATATGCTGACCCGTGTTGGCCTGTTGAGTGTCATCGGTCTGTTGGCTGCCCTGATTGCGGATCTGCTGCTCACCCCGGCACTGATTTACATCACCCAGCCTTTTGGCCGAGAACAACCATCACCACAGGAGGGGCACCAATGAAATACCGCGCCGCATTAACAACAATCTTTTGCGTACTACTGGCAATGCAGGCTCAGGCGCAGGAAACACCCGATGCACTGGACATCATGCAGCGGGTAGATCAGCGCGACGACGGTGAAACCCGCACCAGCAAGACGACAATGACGCTGATCAACCAACACGGTAGCAAACGCGTACGCGAATTGGTCAGTTACGCCAAGGACTACCCCGGTGAGACTCGGCAGGTGATGGTGTTTGTCCTCCCCGCCGACGTCAAAGGCGTGGCTCACCTAAACTACGAGTACGACGATATCAGCAAGGATGACGACACCTGGCTGTACCTGCCAGCGATGCGTAAAGTGCGCCGCATTGCCGGCACGGCGCGCAACGACTATTTTATGGGCAGCGATTTTACCTATGACGATATGGGTGACCGACAGCCGGAGGAAGATCAACACACGCTGCTGCGCCAGGAAAAACGCGATGGCATAGACTGTTGGGTGATCGAGTCGCGGCCGCTGGACAAGACAGATATGTACAGCAAGCGTATCAGTTGGGTGCGCCAGGACAACGACGTGATCAGTTATGTGGAGTACTATGATCGCCAGGGCAAACTGCTAAAGACACTGAGCGTCAGCGATATCAAACAAATTGACGGGTTGTGGACCGCCGGCACCATGGAGATGTACAACGTCCAGGACAAACACCGCACCCGCATTGATAACCTCGATATTGCATTCAACCAGCCCCTGGAAGACCGCCTGTTCCGGGTCTCAACCCTGGAGCGCGGGCAACTGCGCTAAGCAAGCGAGAATACTCTAATGAACAGGTCGGCGCATCACAAGCTAAACGCTGGCCGTAAGTACGCCCTTGCGGGTGTATATAACTTGGGTGTTCGAGTCTTAATACTATTGAGCGTAGTGCTGTGCCAAAGCGGCGTGAGCAATGCCGCCTGGCACAGCGATTGGCGCGGACATGCGCAATTGCTGCACGGTGTTTCCGAAGACGCTCTGAGCACAGGGCGGGCGGACAATGTACACCTCTATGTCGAAACCGCGCTGAGCAATGAATCCTCCCGGCTATTTGCCGCCGTTGACATCGGCCACTATCGCTATACACCGGAGCAATCGGGCATTGAAGTCAAGGAAGCCTATTGGTCCTGGCTGGGGGAAAATGCCGATCTAAGCATTGGACGGCAGATTATCCCCTGGGGTAAGGCCGATGGCCTCACCGTCACTGACCGCATCTCCCCGAAAGACCTGCGACAATGGCTGGGCATGGAATATCAGGATACGCGCCTGGGTGTGGATGCGGTGAAGTTCCGTTATCTGCGTGACCAGTCCACTGTGGAGCTGATCTGGCTTCCGCTGCCGCGCTTTGACGCCTTGCCATCGCATCCGGATAACCCGCTCAGCGAACTGTACCGGCCACTCCGTCGCAGGATAGATCGCGCAACTTACACACTGCGCTATCCGACGGGCGATAAGCCCAACAGTATAAAAGACAGCGAATGGGCGATCCGGCAATCGTTTTATGGCTCGGTGATGGATGTGTCCTTGTCGGCCTTTCGCGGTTGGGATCGTCAAGTTCTGCGTTACCCGCAGAGAAACAGCAACGAGATCATCATGCAGCCGCATTACCACCGCATCACACAATTTGGCGTCGATGTCGCCATTCCCGAGGGTGAACGGGTTTGGCGTGGCGAAGTGGCTTACCTGCCCGACCGCGGCTTTATCGATAGGCACGATACCGCGACGGAACGAGAACAGTGGCTGGCACTGGCGGGTGTGGACTGGCAGCTATCGGGTTCGTGGATGATCACAGCGCAGTATTTTGTCAACAGCGTGGCCAACGCCGAAGCGCTGGCACGGGACGGCACAGAGTCGGCGTTGACCTTGAGTCTGGACAAAAAACTCCTGCGCGAGAA
>PDRU01000024.1 GCA_002748225.1 Spirochaetales bacterium
GAGATCAGCCATAACCCGAATCTTCTTATTGCGGTTCAGCCCACCCGGGGACTGGATGTCGGCTCTATTGAGTATATTCACAAACGGCTGATGGAACAGCGTGATTCGGGAAAGGCGGTGCTGCTTGTTTCGCTGGAGCTGGACGAGGTTCTAGACCTTTCCGACCGTGTGGCGGTTATCAGTGCCGGACAGCTGACGGGAGTCCGCAAGGCCGGAGAAATTGATGAAAATGAAGCCGGTTTGATGATGGCCGGTATACAGCAGGGGGTGTCGGAATGAGTGATACCGTACTATTGAAAAAGAAGTTTCATATTCCCCGAAGCGTGAGTGTTGCCCTTATTTCCGTGCTGTTCGGTCTTCTGGCCGGGGCGCTGTTTATGCTGCTCAGCGGGAATAATCCTGTAAGAGGTTACACATTTCTTTTCCGCGGCGGATTAATGAATATTGAGCGTATCGGAAACACTCTGGCAACAGCCACGCCTTTGATCCTGACGGGACTGTCCGTGGCCTTTGCTTTTAAAACGGGTCTGTTTAATATCGGCGCCTCGGGACAGGTGCTGATGGGAGGACTGTGCGCTACCGCTCTGGGGCTGACAGTAACCGCTCCCAAACCCCTGATGCTGCTTCTGATGCTGCTGGTTGCTGTTATCGGCGGCGCTGTCTGGGGATTTATTCCGGGGCTTTTGAAAGCTCTGTTTAATGTTCATGAAGTTGTCTCAACCATTATGATGAACTGGCTGGCTTTCTGGATTGTCAACTACACGGTGCCGGCTTACTTCAAGGGCGATTTTCTTGAAACCGAATCGCGCCGTATTCCCGAAGCGGCATCACTGAGGCTCCCGGGACTTTCCGAAATGTTTAACGGCTCCTATGTGAATCTGGGACTGGTTCTGGCCATTCTGGCGGTTATTGGAGTCTGGGTGCTTCTGGAGAAGACGGTACTGGGATATGAACTGAAAGCGGCTGGCTATAACCGTTACGCGGCCGAGTACGGCGGAATGAAGGTTAACAGTATTATTGTTATGTCCATGACCATTGCCGGGGCTCTTTCCGGGCTGGCCGGTCTGGCCCTTTATGCCGGGTATGCGGTGAATATTCAGATTGGCATTCTGCCTACCCAGGGATTCGACGGTATAGCCGTGGCCTTTCTGGGAGGTCTCTCGCCTCTGGGCTCACTACTGGCCGCGCTGTTTTTCGGCCTTCTGCATTCCGGCAAGGGCTTTATGAACGCCATGACCAATATTCCGCCGGAAATTGGCGATACCATTATTGCCATACTGCTGTATTTTTCGGCGACCAGTGTTTTGATTGAACGGCTGTTGAACTCGCTGAAAAACCGCAGGGAAAACAGAAACTGGGCAAAAAACAAAAAAGCAGCCGAGGGCGCTGAAAGCCGCTCTGACAGTAAAAGGGAGGATAACTGACATGTGGAGTATTGTTGTTTTTATTTTTCCCTATGCCATAACTTTTACCGTGCCGCTGCTTATTACCTCACTTGGAGGACTCATCTGTGAACGCTCCGGTGTTGTTAATATAGGTCTGGAAGGGCTGATGATTATCGGCTCTTTTGCTTCGGCTCTCTTTATTTACTGGCTCTACCCTGTTATTGGACATTCTTCGGTCTGGCTGGGCTTGCTCATTGCAATGCTTGCCGGCGCACTTTTTTCCCTGCTGCACGCCTTTGCCAGTATTAATCTGAACGCTAACCAGGTTATAAGCGGTACGGCTATTAACATGATAGCCGGAGCTTTAACGGTGTTTTTCGCCCGTTTTATAACCGGAAGCGGAAACATACGCATTATGAGCGGTCTGCGCCGTTATGACGTGCCGGTGTTTTCACGGATACCGGTTCTGGGAAAACTGCTGTTTACCCAAACGTATACAACAACCTGGATAGTTCTGCTCTTTCTTCTGGGAGCCTGGTACATGGTGTATAAAACTCCCTTCGGGCTGCGCCTGCGTTCCTGCGGTGAACATCCCCAGGCTGCTGACGCGGCAGGTGTGAATGTCCGGAAGATCCGTTATGTCGGTGTTTTGTTTTCCGGCGCCTTTGCCGGACTGGGCGGCGCCCTGATTCTGGTTACCTATTCGGGTGAATTTAACGGAACGGTTTCCGGTCTGGGATTTCTGGCTCTGGCTTCTCTGATATTCGGTCAGTGGAAACCGCTGGGCATACTGGGGGCAACGTTCTTTTTCGGCTTTGCCAGTACTCTGGCCAATGTTTCCCAGGTGGTGCCGGCTCTGGCTTCCGTACCGGCTCTTATTCTTAAGGCCTTCCCTTATGTTCTTACTTTGATTGCTCTTGTCTTTTTCAGTAAATCTTCTCAGGCTCCCCGGGCTGCCGGAGAACCTTTTGATCAGGCTAAACGGTAAAAAGAATTGAAAATACCCGGGAAATCTGCCTGCCGGTACACTCTATCGACAGGCAGCTCTTATATCAGTAATATTCGGCAGGTTATGAATAAACGTGTATTGAGCTTCCTGCTGTCTGTACTTTTACTTTTCTCCGCGTGCCAGAGTGTTGAAGAGGGTGCTGCAAAAACAGACTCCTCTGAAAATGTTTTTCTGAGCCGCCCCGCTTTCCGTTCTCCTGTTTTCCGTCCTCTGGGGCGTGTGCTGCTTTCCTGGGAGCCTGTCAGCGAAGCGCAGGGGTATCAGCTCCAGATGTCGCGCGATGAAAATTTTGCGGCTGTTGAACGCAGCTGGACAATACGGGGTCAGAATCTGGAACTGCCTGTTGAGCCGGGAATCCGTTTATATTTCCGTATCCGCTCTTTTAATAATTCCACCAGCAGCCGCTGGAGTTCTGTCCTTGCCGTGAACGGAGGTGCTTCCTGATGTTTCAAATGAGCGCGCTTAATGAACTGCTCTGGCTTGTAATGCTTCTGGCAAATTTTATCAGCATACTGCTTATCTATCGTCTTTTTGGAAAAGTGGGCTTGTACGCCTGGGTTCCCATAGCTGTTATAATTGCCAATATTCAGGTAACCAAAACAGTGGAACTGTTCGGTATAACCGCTTCTCTGGGAAATATTGTCTACGCAACCAGTTTTCTGGCTACGGATATTCTTTCGGAAAATTACGGGCATAAAGACGCGGGGAATGCTGTTGGAATTGGTTTTATTTCGCTGGCCGCTTTGACGCTGTTTATGAACCTGGCACTGATGTTCCGTCCTTCACCGGCCGACTTCGTTCAGGAGAGCATGTCCACTGTTTTTGCTCTGCTTCCCCGTATTGCTCTGGGAAGTTTTGTGGCTTACGGGGTGAGTCAGGTTCATGATGTCTGGGCCTATTCTTTTCTGAAAAGAAAACATCCTGCAAATAAATGGATCTGGCTGCGGAATAATGCTTCAACAATGGTGAGCCAGGCCATTGATTCACTGATATTTGTTACCATTGCCTTTGCCGGTATACTGCCTGCAGCTGAATTCTGGGAGATTGTTCTGAGTACCTATATTCTGAAGTGGGCGGTTGCCGCGGCTGACACTCCTCTGGTTTACTGGGCCGCCTCATGGAAGCGGCGCGGTGTTGTGCAGGAACTGGAAAATGATTAAAACAATGGTGCAGGGAGGCCGGCTGCCGTGTTCTTTTTTCTTATAAAAAAATCTTTTTTTGATGCCTGGGATAATCTGGCGGCTCTTTTGCTGTCCAATCTGTCTCTTTTTTTGATTTTCATGGCCGGTTTCTGGCCTCTTTCCGCGCTTTGGGAGAAAGGAATCAGTACCGGCTGGCCCATTCTTGTGCTGCTTGTTCCGGCCTTGTTTACTGCAGGGGGAACAACATCTTCCCTGATGAGTAAAATTGCCGATTACCAGAGAGTCAGCTGGAGTGATATAGGCGCAGCCCTGAAGAAAACATGGAAGGGGAGTCTTCTGTTTGCCCTGCTGCTAACGGTGTTTTTCCCGGTTACTTTTTTTGGCATGCAGTACTATGCGGCTTTGAAAAGCACCCTTGGGCTGGCCGCCATGGCGCTGCTCTTCTGGGTAACTCTGGGTGTATGGCTGACGGCCGTCTGGTTTTTCCCTGTCCGCAACCGCCTTGGAGGGAAGTGGAGTGTTCTTCTGAAAAAATCGGCACTTATAATGCTGGATAATCCCGGGTTCTCGCTTTTTGCCGGTATTATTGTTCTGCCTCTCATGATGGTTCTCTGGCTGTTTACGGCTTTTGTGGCCTTTGGTCCGGCCGGCTTTCAGCTGTATATGGACGGCGCCCTGCGGCTTCTGATGTTCAAGTATGACTGGATGGAAACACATCAGGGCGCGCGTAAAAAAGATGTTCCCTGGTATGAGCTTTTATTTGATGAAAGGGAACGCGTGGGAAAACGTACCCTGAAGGGAATGATCTTCCCCTGGAAGGAGTAGGCGTTTTTTATTTTTCCGGGTTCTGTGCGCTGAGGCTGTCGAGAACCCTGAAGAGTACCTGGGTGCCGGAGCGGCTTAAGTTCCGAGCCATGGCGGCTCTGTAAAAGGACTCCACCAGGGCCAGCCCCGGCAGGCACAGGTTCATGGCTTTTGCTTCTTCCAGAGCTATGCCCATGTCTTTGAGAAAGTGCATTACCATAAAACCCGGCTCCATATCATCTTTCGCGATGCGGCGCCCCAGATTGTTCAGCGACCAGGAACCTGCGGCCCCGGTTCCGATAATGTCTATCAGAGCATTCATATCCAGACCGGCTCTGCGGGCGTACAGTAAAGACTCCACCATTCCGATCATGGTTCCGGAAATGGCAATCTGGTTGGCCATTTTGGTATGCTGGCCGCTTCCGGCCGGTCCCATTAACGAAATGGTCTGGCCCATGGTTTCAAACAGGGGTTTTATCTTTTCAAAAGCTTCTTTACTGCCTCCTGCCATAATGGCCAGCCGGGCTTCTCTTGCGCCGGTGTCTCCTCCTGAAACAGGGGCATCCAGAGCCGCGCAGCCTTTTTCCTGTGCCGTCCGGGCTATGCGTCTGGCTATGGAAGGACTGGATGTTGTCATGTCAACCAGAACTGTTCCGGGAGAAACGGCGGTAAAAATTCCTTGAGGCCCAAAGTACACTTCTTCCACATCGGAAGGGTATCCCACAATGGTAAAGACGGCATCTTTGTTTGCGGCGGTCTGTGCGGGGCAGGAGGCCGCGACGGCTCCTTTGGCTGTTAAGGGCGCGGTTTTGGAGGCTGTTCTGTTATAGACAGTCAGCTCATGTCCGGCATCGATAAGATGAGAGGCCATTGAGGCTCCCATTATTCCTGTTCCTGTCCAGCCAATTCTCATACTCTGTTCCTTTACTTGCCGAGGTTAACTCCAAGCATAGTGCATTTTACGTCTCTGTCAATCAATGGAATTGCTGATTGTCCGATTTTATGTTTACAGGTTATGATGCCGCCATGTCTGTTAGCGATTCTCCGATTCTGTTTCTTGATTCCGGAATTGGCGGACTTCCGTATCTTGACTGGGTGGCCGGCTCCCGTCCCGATCTGCCGCTGGTGTATGTGGCTGATACACGGAATTTCCCCTATGGAGAACTGAAGGCTGACCGTCTTCGGAATGTGGTGGTTGATGCCGCAGAAAAGGCATTCCTCCGCTTTCAGCCCCGCCTGATGGTACTGGCATGCAACACGGCTTCCGTTGCCGCTCTGGAACATGTCCGCGCGGCTGTGTCCTGTCCGGTTGTGGGTACGGTGCCGGCAGTTAAGCCTGCCGCGTCTCTGGAAACAGATAAGCCTATCGGCATTCTGGCCACTGAGGGCACTGTGAATTCCTCTTATCTGGATGATCTGATTGAAACCTTTGCCCCCGGCCGCAGGGTTGTGCGCGTGGCTGCCGGCGACATTGTCCGCTATGTGGAGGAAAAATACTCGGGAGAGGCCGATTCTGAGGCCCGCCGGGTTATACGCCCTGCGGTTAAGAAACTGCAGAGTGAAGATGCCGGCTCTGTTGTGCTGGGCTGCACGCATTTTCTGCATATTACGGAGCTTATCGGAGATATGCTGGGAGCGGATGTTCCTCTTGTCGATTCCTGCGAAGGTGTCGGCCGGCGTATTCTGGCTTTGGCCGGAGAGCCGCCCTCCGGGTACTCATCTTCTCTTGCGGTTCCGGTTTGGGAGCCGGTTCGTGAGCCGGGACAAAAAATATTTGTTGTAACACAGGGCGGACTGCGTGATGAACGTTACCGTTTTTTTTCCGCTTTTCATCATTTGAACTGGATGGGGGAATTCTGATGAGGTGCTGCTGTTGAAAGGCCGGGTTTACAGCGGAATTAACAATATCTACAGAGTAAAAGATGAGCAGGGCCGTTTTTTTGAATGCCGTATTAAGGGTAAGGTGCTTCAGGAGGATAAGCGCAGTTATACCCCTCTGGCTCCCGGCGACTGGGTTGACATGGAACTTACCGGCGGAGATAAAGGTTTGATCCTGGAACGTCAGGAGCGGAAAAATTCCTTTGCCCGCTGGAACCGTAAAAAAGAAATGCGCCAGACTGTTGCGGCCAATGTGGACTTGCTTGCGGCTGTTATTTCTGTAACAGCGCCGCCTTTCAGGCCCCGTTTTGTAGACCGTGTCCTTATAAACGCGGCCCAGTACAATGTTCCTGCATGTATAGTTGTAAATAAAATTGACCGCGGCATGGAAGACTGGGCCGGCCCCCGGATCCGTAACTGGCAGAAGCTGGGCTACAGGGTTTTTCAGACTTCCGTGGTTTCCGGCAAAGGACTTAAAACCCTGAAGAACGCGCTGAAGGGTAAAACGGCGGTGCTGTTTGGTCCTTCCGGTGTGGGGAAGTCCAGCCTGCTTAATTACCTGGTACCCGGAGCAGAGCTGCCTGTAGGAGAAATTTCGGCAAAGTACAACCGGGGAAAACATGTAACGAATTTCGGGCGTTTGCTTGATGTGCCCGGCGGCGGCTACCTTGTAGATACTCCGGGTGTACGGGAAATACTGGTCCGGGGCATTGAACCGGAAGAGCTGACCTCTTTTTTCCCGGAGTTCCGTGAATGGGAACTGCTCTGCGGTTTTTCACCGTGCAGTCACCGGCATGAACCGGACTGCGGTGTGAGGGACGCCGTGGAAAGCGGTCTGATCAACGAGGACCGG
>PDRU01000196.1 GCA_002748225.1 Spirochaetales bacterium
CTTCCGGCAGAAGAGGTGTGTGCATTACCAGTCCTCCTGAACTTTTCCCAGATATTCCAGTTTATGAGATGAAAACTCCGGCAGTACAGTGGCCCGTCTCCCGGATTCAAAAAGAATATGAATAACAGCATGGCCGCCGTTGTTCAGACATTTCTGCACAACTCCCACTCCGTAATCTTCATGATAAAGACGCACTCCCGGAACCCAGCGGTTCCCCGTTTCCAGACCGGAAACACCGTGTGGATCTTCACCTTCAATATCAATTTTGTCTTCGGGTACCTCCCTGAGAAAACGGGAAGGCAGGCTATCCCTGTAACGGCCCCACAGCATGCGCCGGCGGCAGCAGGTAAAGGCCAGAGATGTTCTGGCCCGGGTAATGGCAACATAAAAGAGACGGCGCTCTTCTTCTATTTCTTCTTCAGCAGCACCCACATCTTCACGGGGGAAAAGTCCTTCTTCCATTCCGGTAATAATAACCCGGTCAAACTCCAGCCCTTTGGTGTTGTGCATGGTAATAAGAGTAACCCGGTCTGAGCTTTCATCCTCTTCTTCCGGCGCACTCTGATCCAGTTCCACAAGTTCCAGAAAAGCCGCCAGTCCTTCAGCACTGGCCGGATAAGCTGAAGCGGCATTAACCAGTTCGTCCAGGTTTTCCGTCCGCCGGCTGTTTTCCAGCCGGTCCACTTCCCTGTAATGCTCCAGCAGGCCGGAAGCGTCCATAATATCCTGCACCATAAAACCCAGATGCTCAAAAGGCGTTTCCGCCTCATAGCGTTCAGCCAGTTCCCGGAGAAACTGCACGGCTTTGCCGGCTTTGCCGTTGAGCTTTTCCAGACCACAGGCAGCGGTAATATCGCCCCCATGCCGCTCCTGTGCCGCCGCCATTAGACGGTTCAGGCTTGTTTTTCCCAGTCCCCGGGCAGGTTTATTGGCAATACGGCGGAAAGCCACTTCGTCCCGGCTGTTGGCCAGCCAGGCCAGATAGGCAAGAACATCCTTTACTTCTTCGCGCTGATAGAAACTTACCGTTCCGACAATGCGGTAGGGAATATCACGCTGACGGAAAACCGTTTCAAAAATTCTGGACTGGGCATTTGTCCTGTAAAGTATGGCCGTCCCCCCGAAATCACCATGGGAGTCAACCCGGTCGGCACACCAGCGGGCCTCGGCCTCATGATCATCCAGATAGGCCACAACAGCCTTACTGCCTTCTTCACCGGCACTCCAGAGGGTTTTACCCAAACGCCCGGTATTGTTGGCAACAACCGCTGAAGCAATATCCAGAATAGTGCCTGTAGAACGGTAATTCTGTTCCAGTTTAACCACCCGGGTTCCGGGGAACATATCAGAAAATCCAAGAATGTTACCCACCTCGGCTCCGCGGAAGCGGTAGATCTGGGCAATGTTGGTATCCTGATACTCATCCACCAGAATGGCCCGGAACCGCTGCCTCAGACGCGTACGTATTTCCGGACGGCCGCGCAGTAAAGTAATGGGCTTGAGTATTAGATCGCCAAAATCAACATTTCCAATGGAGTCCAGACGGCTCTGATACCGGCTGTAGACCTCCGGGAACTCCGGATCATGAGAGAACGAAGACAGATCATCATCCGGCCTCAGCCCCTCATCTTTGGCCCGGGCAATACGGTGCGCCCAAAGACGCAGTTCACGCCGGGTCAGACCATCGGCCACCTGGGAAAGAAGAGACACCTGATCGTCATCATCGTAAATTGTAAAATTCACCGGCAGCCCGGCAGCTTCAGCATTCCGCCGCAGCAGCCAGGCGCCAAAGGAGTGGAATGTACGGATCATGGCATTCGCTGCCCCGGGAACCATGGCCGACACCCGCTGCCTCATTTCCGCCGCGGCTTTATTGGTAAAAGTAAGGGCCAGAATGGAAGAGGCGTCAAAACCTTTTTCAGCAACCATCCATGCAATACGGGAAGTAACCACCCGGGTTTTA
>PDRU01000025.1 GCA_002748225.1 Spirochaetales bacterium
ACAGCACCTCGGCCTATCCCGGCACAGAGAACAGCTTCCACTTTTTTTTCATTGAAAACAGCAATGGGAGCACATTCATGTTCAACCTTGCTGCTGCGGTCAATGAAGTCTACATGGCCTGTTTCCGAGTTAATAATGGCCAGAAACGGGGCCGAGCCGAAGTGAGCCGACATGTTTGTGTCAGGTGAATTGGTGAGTACCGGTACTGCTGCGATCATTGTTTATCTCCTGTTGTGCGTATTTCCAGCCCGCGGCCGTCAACAAGCGTACGGGCAATTTTTTTTCTGGCCGACTTTAGAATAAGCGCGAAGGACTGCCGGGAAATCTGCATCATTTCAGCGGCCTTTGCCTGATACAGCCCCAGATGATCCGAAAGGCGGATCGCTTCAAACTCATCCATTTCCAGAACCTCTGTTCCAAGTTCCCGGAGAGGGATTCCCCGCGGCTTAAAAAAGTATGCCCCGGGAGTACCCTGAATATGCCGGCAGATTTTCTTTCTTGGCATATGCTAAATATAAACAGCCCGGTATTTTTTGACAAGCGGCTTTAAGCATGCTGCTGCTGAACAGAGCAGCCGCCGGACATTCCGGCGGCCTCTCAGGCGGGGCACAGGCGGGGTGCAGGCGGGGCAGAGAGCGGAGAGCGGGGAGCAGGGAGCATGGAGCAGGGAGCACAGGGTGCCCCCCCTAAAAATCCTCAGGAATTCATAAAAGCTTTATAGAAGCTGTAGGAGGCGTAAAGATCGCTTTTTGCTGAAAGTTCAAAGGACGTATGCATGGCCAGCAGAGGAGGGCCGGCATCCACACAGTCCATGCCCATCCGGGAAATAAACTGGGCTATGGTTCCGCCGCCGCCTTCTCCAAGCTTGGAAATGGTACCGGTCTGCCAGGAAATATCATGTGCATTGAGAATGCTCCTGACCGTCTGCATGAATTCTGCACTGGCTTCACTGGCCCGGAATTTTCCCGAACCGGCTGCACCGTATTTTTGTACAGCTATACCCCCGCCCATGTAGGCAATGTTGCGGCGGTCATAAAGATCTGCAAAGTTCGGATCGAATCCTCCGGTTACATCGGCCGATATGCACTGGGCCTTTTCCAGTAGAAACTCTGTGTCATAAGGAGAATAATCTGAACCCAGTTTACGGGTGTACATGGCAATAAAATTTCTGAGCGCGTTACTTTGGGCTGAGGTGTCGCCGGTTGAGGCCACCTCTTCCTTGTCCACAAAAAATCCTACAGCTGTAGACGTTGGACTTGTTGTTTCCAACAGTCCCTGAAGCGAGGCAAAAACACATGCGCGGTCGTCCTGCCCGTATCCTCCCAGAAGCGCTCCGTCAAAACCCACATCGCGCAAAGGAGCCGCGGGAACCAGACATAAATCGGCACAGGTAAAATCTTCAGCGTCCACGCCGTAATTATTTTTTAAAAGCGATAAAACCTTATCAACAGCACTTTCGCCCTCTTTGCCGGCGTTGGCGCACAGAGCGTTCATCTGTTCAGCCGTAAACGCCTCTTCAGCTGTTTTTTTCATCTGTTTGCCGGACAGATGGGGGGGCAGATCCGGTATGGCAAAAACCGGTTCATCTTCCCGGCATCCCAGGCAGAAGCTGATCTGCCGGGAGTCGGCTGTATAAACAATACCGCAGAGAGCCAGCGGAGTATTAACCCACTGGTACGGCTTTATCCACCCGTAGTCGTGCAGCTCCATGAGGGCCAGGCGCCCGTCTTCAAAAAAGGGGACAGGTTTTAAGTCCAGTTTGGGAGAATCCACATGAGAACCCACTATGCGCAGGTTTCCGGGATTTTTCCCCGCAACGGCAGCCAGAACGGTCCGGTCTTTAACGTTCCGGTACACACGGTCACCGGGAGAGAGCTGCTTTACTTCTTCCAGCGGAATAAAGCCTGAAGCCTGAAGCCTGGATATTATTTCCCGGCTGCACATTCTTTCTGTCAGTGATGAGGCAACGAAATTACGGTAGTTTTGTATATAGTCCTGATAATCCATATGAGTTTCCTTATTCCTGATAATACCGTTATTTCCTGCAGATTGGGAAGGCGTTGCATACCTTCTTGACGCCTTCTGCTCCCGGTCATAGGATAGAGGCATGAACAATTTCTCCCTGCCGGTCCGTATCAGCCTGCGACAGGCTGACGGGGAATATTATCCTGTTTTCTGCTATGGCGATCCTGATACACGGAATCTGTCTCTGGTTCCAGCTTCGGAAAATCAGGATAGAGCTGAAATATCGTTTTATTACCATCCTCAGGACGGTTCAGCTCCGGTGAATCTGGGACTTGTTAAATTGACTGATTTGCCTGCCGGTTCTGAACTGCAGCTGGACGCGGTTATTGATCAGAGGGGGCGTTTGAGTTTAACTGTCGGCCACCGGGAAAGCGGCAGGACAGAGCGCCTTGAGGTGAACCTTCCTGATAGAGATTCGGGTAAATCTGCCCGGCGGGTTTTTAAATGGATTTTCGGCATTCTTTTTGTAGCCGCGGGAGCGGCTCTTGTTGCCTGGCTTGTTATGGTGGTTGCCGGATGGGGATGGCAGGAACCCGTTGAGGCGCCGCTTTCTCTGCGTCCGTTTATTTTGCCTTTCTGCGTATAAAACCGGTTTTGATTTGAAACATAACTCCTGCATATTTTTCCTGCTGTTTTTTCTTCTTTCTTCGTTTCCTCTGATTTCAGCACCTGTTTCTCGGGAAGAACTGACGGAGATTCTCTCTGAGGCGGCGCAGGGAAACAGCAAAAAACTTGCCGCTCTTGCACAGCAGGAAGGAGCGGGTTCCTGGTATATCCTCTCGGCCGCTGCCGGCAAAGCCGGTTACCGGCAGCTGGAAAACAGTTTGAAAATTCTTTCGGTGAAAAAGGACGGAGCGCCGTTCAGTCACCGTTCTCTTGTGGAGCTGCTGAAGGAAAATCCCCGGGCTCTGGTGCGGCCCCTGGCTGCTTTGAAAAGGGCGGAGAGGGAAGGCTGCAGCGAAGATCTGCGCGCTGTTCGTATTTCTCTGCTGGCTTCCCGTTCAAAAGAGCGTGCCCTGGCAAAAGAATTTGCCGGCTGCAGCGGGCAGGCCTTTGAAGCTCCGGTTTTATCCGCAGCGCTCAAACAGCAGCCGGAGAATGAAGATGTATTACGGCGCGCCGGGGAGTTTATTTCTGCCTGCCCGGAGCCGGAGGCATTGAAACTGTTTGACAGCCTTGCTGTAGAGCATCTGCCTGCAGCGCCGGGCCTTCTGTATGAAGGCCGAACCGCCTTTGTTTCCGGAAGCTATAAACGTGCTCTGGATGCTTTCCAAAAGTGGATGGAGGCCGCGTCTAAAGAAGCGGATGTTCAATACGGCAGTTCGGCGGCATTTGAAGAAGCCGCCTCAGCGGCCGAGGCTTTGGGACAGGAAAAAATATGGGCTGACACACTGCTGAACTTTGCGCAGAACAGGGCCGCGGCTCAAGATGAAAAAGCCGCCTGGGCCTGCGCCTTTCAGGCCGGCATTCTTTATGAAAAGCTGCAGCTGTTTGAAGATGCCGCCGCGGCCTATTCCCGGGCGGCGGAAGTGCTGCCGGTGTCTCTGGAAAGGGATAAAGCCGGTTGGCGGCTGTTGAGGGTACTTCCGAAAACCGCCGCCCTTTCTGCTGAGAAGGAACTGGCTGTGTGGGAGAATGTCTGGAGGAACGCGGACAACCCTGAGCGCTTTACCGACAGGCTGGAAGAGTTTCTGCAGCGCCGTGTTTCCAGAGGGGAATGGAGAGTTCTGGAAGAAAGTTACCGGAAATACTCTGACAGGTGGAGCCTTTCCGGCAAGAGTCTGGGAGCTCTTGCCCTGGCATTCGGAGTAAGGGAGGGCTTTGTCAGAGGGGGGCAGAGTGCGCAGGAATATCTGGAAGAAGCGGCTGCCGGAGAACCCTGGCACTGGGCGGCCCTGCGCTCACGGGGCTTTCTGGGCGGGGAAGCGGATTTTCCGCCGGAAACCGTCAAGGCAGGACCGGCCGAAACGGCATGCAGGGAAGAACAGGGTACTGATGAGCGCATACTGGAACTGTATCTGAGGTGGGACATGGCTGAAGCCGCCGCTGAAAAAATTCAGAAAGCGCCGTACCTTTACAGCTGCCGCAGTATCCGCAGCACAGCCCGCGCGCTGGCTGAAACACAGCCCCGGCTTTCCATCCGTATAGCCTACCTGCTCTGGAACCGTCCTGATTTCAAACCCTGCCGTGAAGATTTGCTTCTCTGCTATCCCCTGCCGGAAAAATACAGAGAACCGGCCCGGCGGGCAGCGGAAGAGGAAGGTGTGCCTGTAGAAATTCTGTACGGGCTTATCCGTGTTGAATCGGCCTGGGACAGCAATGCCGTCAGCCGCTCCGGAGCCGAGGGCCTGGCCCAGTTTATGCCGGCCACGTGGGAAGAGTGGCGGCGCAGGCTTGGATACGGAAATGACGCGGACCCTCTGGACGGAGAGGTGAGTCTTGTGCTTGCCGCGGCCTATCTGGACTGGCTTTACAGCAGAAACTGGACCTCCGGCTGGATAGATACACTGGCCGCCTACAACGCCGGCGGCGGACGGGTGCGCAGCTGGCGCCGGTGGAGACCGTACTACGGGGACGATTTGTTCGGCATGAGTCTGCCGGTTGAAGAATCCCGTTATTACGTTAGAAAAGTTCTGGCGGCCGCCACACTCTACGGCATTCTCTACGAAGGGCGCGGCATTGAAGAGATGCACCGCGAATGGGAACTGGAATTCTAAACATTTTAATCAAGAAAATCTTGACAATATGATTAATTTGAACAAAAATCGACTTAAGACTGATAAATAGTTTCGCTATGGTGACAGGAGGTCTTATGGCACAGGTGGACGATATTACCAGGGAATCTTGGATTCTGGAGAATTTTCCGGAATGGGGAACCTGGCTGAATGAAGAAATTGAACAAAAGGAAGTCCGTCCGGGAAGTTTTGCTATGTGGTGGTTAGGTTGTACCGGTATTTGGCTTAAATCGGAGGGAGGTGCCAATCTCTGTATTGATTTGTGGACCCGTAGCGGTAAGCGCACTCAATCTGACCCTGTTATGAAAAAACAGCATCAAATGCAAAGAATGTCCGGAGTGGTAAAACTTCAGCCAAACCTTCGTAACGTTCCCTGTGTGATGGATCCTTTTGCCATTCGGCAAGTTGACGCCATTATTGCAACACATGACCATGGTGATCATATTGATGTGAATGTTGCTGCCGCCGTTTTACAGAATTGTGAGGATTCTGTAAAATTTATCGGTCCTCAAGCTTGTGTCAATTTGTGGAAAAGCTGGGGAGTCCCTGAAAACAGATGTGTTGTGGTGCGCCCCGGGGATTCCATTAATATAAAAGATGTGGAACTTTTGGCTCTGGATTCTTTTGACCGTACTGAACTGGTTACCGCTCCTCCAGGGGTGGTGCTTAAAGACAGGATGCCGCAGGATATGGATGAAAAAGCGGTTAATTATCTTGTTAAGACTCCCGGAGGGAATCTTTATCATAGTGGAGATTCCCATTATTCTAATTACTACGCAAAACATGGTAATGATCATCACGTGGATGTTTGTCTTGGGGCTTTTGGTGAAAATCCCCGGGGTATTATGGATAAAATGACTTCTGTTGATTTGTTACGCATGGCAGAATGCCTGAACGCTTCTGTAGTTATTCCCATTCACCATGATATCTGGACCAATTTCCAAGCCGACCCTCGGGAATTAATTGTTCTGTGGAATATGAAGAAAGACCGGTTAAAATACTCCTTTAAACCCTATATCTGGCAGGTGGGAGGGCAGTTTGTTTATCCTGATGACAAGGATGGCATGGAATACCACTATCCCAGGGGATTTGATGATGTCTTTGCCATTGAGCCGGATCTGCCGTTTAGATCCATATTGTGAGTGAAATGAGCGCCATTACATCCAATCGTCATCAACGTATCCTGGGTATTATAAAAAATATGGAAATGGTACGTGTCGATGAATTGAGCGAGGCTCTTGATGTTTCAGCCGTTACTGTCCGGAGAGATCTGGATATCATGGACCGGAAAGGTTTGCTGGTACGAACTTACGGGGGTGCCAGAAAGCTTGATCTGCCTGTCGGTACCCAGTCAGAGCGATCGTTTTTTGAAAAAGGAATTGTTAATACCGGAGAAAAAACACGGATTGCCCAGTTGGCTGCCACGCTTGTTCAGGAAGACGAAATTATTTTTCTGAACAGTGGTACTACGGCCTTGTTTTTTTTCGAAGCTTTGTCGACTCGTGTCCGTGTTATAACAAACAATGCCGCAACCATTGTGTGTGAAAGAAATCAGAATGTTGAACTGCTGGTTCTTGGCGGAGAATACCGTGCACAATCCCGGTCTTTTGTTGGAGACTTTGCTGTAAATACTCTCAAAGGCATTCACAGCCACACAACATTTTTAGGAATTAACGGTTTGAGCTTGGAGAAGGGATTGACGACTTCGGTACTGCCTGAATGCAGTGTCAACCAGTCCATGATTAGCCATACCAGTGGAAAGGTAATTGTACTGGCCGATTATTCCAAAATGGATCACGTCTCCAATTTTGTCAGTGCTCCATTAGATGAAGTGGATATGGTTGTTACAGATGATAAAGCTCCGGAAACTGTTGTGAAAGAACTTCAGGAAAGAGGTATAGAAGTTCTTATTGCGCGATAACATATAAATGAAATAAATTGGAGTGTGATGTGATTAAACCCTTATTGCAAGTTGCCCTGGATCATACTGATCTTCAATCAGCATTGGTTTCCGCAGAGCTTTTGGCCCCGGAAGTGGATGTCTTGGAGGCTGGGACCATTCTTTGTTATTCAGAAGGTTTACGGGCTGTCGAAGCCCTGAGAAAGAAGTATCGAAAGCATATTATTCTTGCCGACTTGAAAGTTGCAGATGCAGGAGCGGTTGTTGCTCAACAGGTGTTTAATCTCGGCGCAACCTGGATGACTGTTATCTGCAATGCTCCACTGGCAACAATGGAAGCCGCATTGAAGGTGGCCAGGGATAAAGACGGAGATATTCAGGT
>PDRU01000026.1 GCA_002748225.1 Spirochaetales bacterium
CTTTTCCCCGGTATTTTTGCCGACGGCAGAGGTTACGAAAGACTGCTTCTTGCCGGAAGGGGACTGCTGGCGGCCGGACTGGTAGAGAAAAAAGAAGAGCTGCTGCTGCCCGTGCTGCCCCTGTGGAAAGAACTGGAAGGCTGGTCTCCGGAAAAACGGCTTCTTTACATACGGACACTGTCAATTTCAGGACGGGGTATTCCCGCTGAAGAGGCTATGAACGCCGTACGGATCATCTGTGAATACATTCCCTGCGAAACCGTTTACAGCAGGGAACATCTGGCCGTCCTTTTCCAGACAGCTCTGGCCCCCGCCTTTATTTCTTCCCGGAGGGCCATGCTGGCTCTTTCGCACATGGAACTGATGGGTTTAATCTCGGGCGAAAAATCCGGTTACTTTACACAGCCTTCAGCTGTTCACCGGGAAACCGGAAAAATAATTATAACCCCTTCAGGAGATATAACCCTTCATCCGGGAACTCCGCTTTTCAGTACTTTAGCGCTGAGCTTCCAGCCGGAAAAACTGGACATAACCGCTTCTTTTCACATGGATAAAGCCCGTTTTCAATCCGCACTGACCTCCGGCACAGACTCTTTGGTTATTATGGAGGAACTGGAAGAACGCTCAGGCACACAGATACCGCAGAACATCCGTACACTGTTTAACGAATGGGAACGGGAATACAATGAAGTGGAATGTGTTCTTTACGCTGTACTGAAAGTTCAGGGATTTAGGCGGGAGATTCTGGAAAGCACCGGGATTCTGGATCCCTGGGTAAAGGAAAAACTGCCCGGAGGCATATGGCTTCTCAACCCGGAAGAGGAAGAAAAATGGCGCGCGGCGCTTGAAGGAGCCGGCATAACCGATCTTCCCAGTCTGACAACCCCCTCAGGCAGCCCGATAAAAGTACAGTCTGCAATCAGCAGGGAAGCTTCTCTGCGCAGCCCCCTTCTTTCAGACAATTCCCCCCCGGCTCTGAGCCGGGGAAACTGGCAGCCCTGCAATGCGCCCTCATCGGCCGCATACATGGAAAAACTCCGGGCGCTGGGAAAAAATATTTTCAAAACTGCTGAAGAACAGCAGGCTTTTAAGGAACGTCTTGAACGGCGGCTTATCCTGGTGCCGGAGCAAATTCGTCCGGGCGCATGGCGCTATGAAATAATGATGGCCAAGGGCCTGGATTACAAAGGAAAACTCCTGCTGGCTGAAGCCGCGCTGGCCGGAAAAACCGACCATCTGGCCCTGGACATAGCTGACGGCAGCAGCATGAAAACAATCCGTGTACTTCCCCTCAGACTGGCGAAAGACGGCAGCGAACACATACTCTGCGCCCTGAAACTTCCGGAAGAGAAAGAAGTTCAGTATAAGATAAGAAAAATCGGGCTGCTCAGAAGAATCAGAACATCCATTTTCTAGGAACCGCATTCCGCATTATCAATCGCCCGTTGCCTTGCATCAAAGAGAAAGCTATACTGCGGCTATGGCACGAAAATCCCGGAAAAAAGGATTATTCCAGAGAACGGATATAACACTGATCACACTTCTGGCCATTGTAGCGGCCGGAACATTGATATTCGGCGGCATTCTTATCTGGCTTTTTACAATTCTTTAAATAAATTGAACTGAAGCCGGGCCTGCCGCTCAAGCATTCCCAGCCCGTTAGCTGTTTTTATGCCGTGCTTCCGGGCCTGTGAAAGAAACAGTGTCTCAGCAGGTGTGTAGATCATGTCAAAGGCCAGACGGCAGCCGGCAAAATTCCACCAGGGTAAGGGATTTACATGTTCAAGAGGAGCCATGCCTGCCGGAGTTGTCTGTACGGCAAGGTCTATTCCTTTTTCAAGCAAAGCAGCGCTTTCCTGTCCCAGACCGCCCCAGAGGGCATTCACTTCCCCGGCCAGCTGAGCGGCTTTTTCAGCTGTTCTGTTCAGAATTACAAGATTCACGCCTGCTTCGTTCAAAGCGTGAACCGCGGCACGCGCGGCTCCGCCCGCGCCAATAACAAGAGCACGCATTCCCGCCAGACCGGCCCCATCCTCCAGAGCAAGAGCCTCCGCCAGCGCCCCCAGAAATCCCGGAGCATCGGTATTTTCCGCTCTCCATCCATTTCCCTCCCGCAGCAGTGTATTGGCTGCGCCGATACGCCGGGCAAGGCCGCTTGAGGATGCAGAGAAAGAAAGGGCCTTTTCCTTATGGGGAACCGTTACCGACAGCCCCCTGAACCCCCAGAGGCGGCAGGTTTCCAGAGCCGCCTGAAAATTGTCTGCCCGCAGAGGCAGATATGTTCCCGGAAGATTCTGCTCCCGCAGCCAGGCATTATGAATCTGCGGAGAACGGCTGTGCGCCACCGGGTTGCCCAGGATACCGTAAAGCGGTGTCTCTTCAGCTATACTGCTGAACTGGTAGAGCTTGTTCAGCAACACCGCATCCAGCTGTCCCGGTGCCGCGGCCCTCTGTTCACCCGCGCCGTTTCCTCCCGGCGCTGCGGCATAAGTCCACAAAGAGCCCATGCGCTCTGCCAGAATACGGGTCGGTATTCCGTACTCGCCCATACCCAGAAGAACCTTTTCCGGAACATCGCGGCACAATCCGGCCAGTTCTGCCAGTTTTTTCACATCGCGGCTGCCCCGGCAGTGCAGCGCCAGTTTGGGTATAACGCCGCCGGCAGCCATGCCATGCAGCTCTTCTGCCCAGCCGTTTACTGAGCGGCCGGCCCAATCGCCCTGAAAATTATGAATGGAACGGATAATACGGGTTCCGCGTTTTTCCGCGGACGCCGCCGCCCCGGCCAGAGGAAGGTTTGCCTCCAGATCCGCGTAAGCCCAGCCGCCGCTCTCAAGAATGTGAATGAACAGTTTTTCCCGCTCAGTTTCTGTTTCACCAAAGCCGCTTCCGCGCTTTATTCCCCAGCGGCCTCCGTCTTCGGCAAGGCGGACGGTCAGAATAAGAGGAAGCGGACTTTTTGCCGGAAACCCGGCCGCCCCGTAACGCTCGGAAGCACGGAGCATATCAACCCGCAGTTCGGCCATATCAACACAGCCGCGCATTTTTTCCAGCTGCTCCAGATTTTCCTGCAGGGTGGGTGCTGTCAGACAGAGGCAAACGCGGCTCACCAGTCACTCCGGTATACGTAGAGATCGTTTAAGCGCCCCTGCTCATCAAAATACAGGCGCATACGGACAGGATACCCTCTGTCGGGAAGAAGCCATGTAGGCTGGGCGTCAAAACTGTTAACGGGCGGCCCCCAGAGCTTTTCCACTTCCTTCCTTGTCATACCCATATTCACTCCGTCCACGCTGCCCTTCCAGCGTTCATCCGCCCGCACCTGCCACACCCGGCTGCCGAACCAGAACAGGTAAATATGACTGGAGTAATAATAAACCACATTATCCTCTGCGCTTACATTCCCGCGGTACACAAACAGATTTTCGGGTGCTCCCAGCCACTGATGAGCCTCAGCGGGCAGCCAGCCCAGGTACGCTGTAAAATCTTCCGCCAGAGGCAGAGATCCTCCTGAAGATCCGGAATTATCTCCCCATAAAAAGACAGAAGAGAGCAATATAAAACAGACTGCGGGAATTACCCGGAAGTTTACTCGGCTTTTCATATGCTGCAAATGCTAGCACTGCAAAGGCCCGGTGTACAGAGTAAAGACTTTTTCCCCGGGATTCTTTGAATTTCCGGTTTTTACCGCTATAATAAGATATATGCATAACGAAAAGAGAGCCTTTCACCGGGAAAAAGCAAGTTCAAAACCAGGAGTTCTTGTTATAGGAGAACGCAACATTGGCGTTATGTTCAATGATATTTCCCTTCTGGGAGCCCAGGTACAGGCTTCAGAAGAAAATCTTCCTCCAGTAGGTTCCGCCGGAACACTGCACATGGACTCTGAGCACCACCGCATGAAAATACGCTGCAAGGTAGTAGGCCTGGAAAAATACGATCATTACCGCCTGAAATTTGCCGGTATGGAAGAAGAATCTCTCGATAATCTGATGAATCTTCTAACAGTACTCAGCGGAGGGCGCTACAACCCCCGGGAAGACCTGCCCCGCCTGACATTATACCTGGACGCGTTTAATAAACCTGTTTACTAATAAATAAAGAAGCCTAATTTAATTAGTTATATTTTATACAAATAAACCTCTTCTCTCCGGCCGGAAGTATTGAACCCGGCCTGCATAGGGTGTATGATTGAACAAAAAGTTTTTATATTTTCAATTTCAAGGATTTGGCATGTCTGAAAAGAAAAAAATGGTAACTATCGACGGAAACACGGCTGCCGCCCATGTGGCTTACGCTTTTAGTGAAGTTGCGGCAATTTTCCCTATTACTCCTTCTTCACCCATGGGTGAATATACTGACGCATGGGCCAGTACGGGAATGAAGAATGTATTCGGCAAACCGGTAGATGTTATCGAAATGCAGAGTGAAGCAGGAGCTGCCGGCGCGGTTCACGGCTCTCTTTCGGGAGGAGCCCTCACAACAACGTTTACGGCCAGCCAGGGGCTGCTGTTGATGATTCCCAACATGCACAAGATTGCCGGAGAAATGCTGCCGACTGTTTTCCACGTTTCGGCCCGTTCCATAGCCGCGCAGTCTCTGTCCATTTTCGGCGACCACTCGGATGTTATGAGCACCCGGAATACCGGATTTGCCCTGATGGCCGCAAACAGTATTCAGGAAACCATGGATCTGGCTCTGGTGAGTCATCTGTCCACCCTGAAGAGTCAGGTGCCCTTTTTGAACTTCTTTGACGGTTTCCGTACCAGCCATGAAATCCAGAAAGTGGAAGAAATACCCTTTGAAACCATTAAAGGTCTGATTGAACCTCAGTACATAGAACAGTTTAGAAGCCGCGGCATGCGTCCCGAAAAACCCATTGTCAAAGTGGCCGCCCAGAACCCCGATGTATATTTCCAGGGCCGCGAAACTGTCAACAAATACTACGATGCGGTTCCCGGCATTGTTCAGCATTATATGGACAAGGTTGGTGAAGCAATAGGACGCAAATACAACCTGTTTGACTATGTGGGACATCCCCAGGCTGAAAAAGTTATTATTTCCATGGGCTCCGCCGGAGACACCATTGAACATGCCGTAAACGCCCTTGTGAAAAAAGGCGAAAAAATAGGCGCCGTCAAAGTTCGCCTCTACCGCCCCTTCAGTGTGGAATATTTCCTGAAGGCCCTGCCTGAATCCTGCAAAAAAATTGCTGTTCTGGACCGCACAAAAGAGCCGGGTTCCATTGGTGAACCTCTCTTTATGGATGTGGCTGCCGCCATGGCCGGCAAGCCGGTTACTGTTATCGGCGGCCGTTACGGTCTTTCTTCCAAGGAATTTACACCTACTCATGTCAAGGCTGTTTTTGATCATCTTGACGGGAAAGCCCATCATAACTTTACAGTGGGAATTGAAGATGATGTGACAAATCTGTCCCTTCCCATAAAAGAAGAACTCCATGTTATTCCGGACGATGTTGTCAGCTGCATGTTCTGGGGACTGGGTTCGGACGGTACGGTCGGAGCCAACAAGAACTCCATCAAAATTATCGGCGACAATACAGACATGAACGCCCAGGCGTATTTCGTGTACGACTCGAAAAAGTCCGGCGGTATTACCACCAGCCATCTGCGCTTCGGCAAGAGTTCGGTCAACATGCCCTGGCTGATTACCCAGGCTGACTTTGTAGCCTGCCACAACCCGGCTTATATTGGGCGTTACGATATGCTGGGCCCCATAAAGGAAGGCGGCACCTTCCTTATGAACACGCCTGTGGCAGCGGAAGAGGCCTTTGCCACACTCACAAAAAAAGAACAGCAAATAATCATTGACAGAAAAATAAGATTCTTTGTTGTTGATGCCCTTAAAGTGGCCGGAGAAGTTGGACTGGGCAGCCGCATTAACACGGTTATGCAGGCATGTTTCTTCAAGATTTCCGGTGTGCTGCCTGAAAAAGAAGCCATTGATCTGATGAAGTCGGCCATCAAGAAATCGTTTTTGCGCAAGGGCGAAGATATTGTCAAAATGAACTGGAACGCCATTGATAAAAGCGGTGAAGGCCTCAAGGAAGTGAAGGTTCCCTCAGCGCCTCCGGCCGAGGCATTTGAAGCACCGGTTCTTATTTCCAAAGATGCCGGCAGCTTTGCCAACGACATTATTGATCCCATTATGCATCTGAAAGGCGACAGCATTCCTGTCAGCAAGATGTCGTTTGACGGTACCCTGCCGACCGGAACTACTTATCTGGAGAAACGGGGTGTTGCTCCGCGCGTTCCCAAATGGATTGCCGAAAACTGTATTCAGTGTAACCAGTGTGTTCAGTCCTGTCCCCATGCCGCTATCCGTGCCAAGCAGATAGACCCGGCCAAACTGACAACTGCACCGGAATCGTTTCAGTATATCAAATCAAAAACAAAAAACGATAAGGATCTCCAGTACAAAATTCAGGTATACATTGAAGACTGCCAGTCCTGCGGTGTCTGTCTGGTTACATGTCCGGCCAAAACCAAGGCTCTGGAATGGAGCCCCATTGAAACGGAACGGGCAGCCGGTGAAAATGCTAACCAGGTTTTCTTTAAGTCTCTTCCGGAAGATGTACTGGACGGTGTACAGGAAAGCACTGTCAAAGGCATGCAGTTCAAACAGCCTCTGTTTGAATTCTCGGGAGCCTGTGCAGGATGCGGTGAGACCCCCTATGTCAAACTGATGAGTCAGATTGCCGGTGACCGCATGGTGGCTGCCAACGCAACAGGATGTTCTTCCATTTACGGCGGAACTTTCCCCACCATTCCCTACTGCAAAAACCGCGAAGGCCGCGGACCTGCCTGGGGCAACAGCCTCTTTGAAGACAACGCCGAGTACGGTTTCGGTATGCGGCTGGCCATTGACAGCAACCGCACACTCCTGAAAGTAAAAGTGGAACGCATTCTGGAACTGGGCACAACACCCGAACTCACCGAAGCCCTGAAAAAAGCTCTGGAAATTTTTGAAGCAACCGATCAGGAAGCCAAGGATTATCGGCGGTGACGGCTGGGCCTACGATATAGGCTATGCCGGTGTGGACCACGTGGTGGCAATGGGCAAGAACGTGAACATTCTTGTTCTGGATACAGAGGTTTACTCCAACACCGGCGGTCAGGCCTCCAAGGCCACTCCCATTGGTGCTGTTGCCAAGTTTGCCAACAGCGGTATGAAACTGACCAAGAAGAACATGCCCTTTATGTGTATGAGTTACGGTTACGTTTATGTGGCCTCCATTTCACTGGGAGCCAACAGACAGCAGGCACAGAAAGCCTTAATGGAGGCTGAGGCCTATCCCGGTCCTTCCATAGTGTTTGCCTACGCTCCGTGTATTAACCATGGTATTGATATGTCTCACAGCCAGGTAGAAATGAAACGGGCTGTCGATTCCGGATACTGGCCGCTGTTCCGCTTCGATCCGCGCCTGGAAGCCGGCAAGCGTTTCCGCTGGGAATCCAAGGAACCCACTGCCAGCTATCAGGACTTTATCCGCAGCGAACGGCGCTACATGGCCCTGAACAAGACCAATCCGGCTCAGGCGGAAGAACTGTTTGCCGCGGCAGAAGCTGACGCAAAACGGCGCATGGAGTTCTTCAAGAAAGTTGGAGAGCTGATGTAAAAACACAGCGC
>PDRU01000027.1 GCA_002748225.1 Spirochaetales bacterium
ACTTTTTCCTGCCAGAGATAGGGCAGATCTTCGGCTATGGTTATAACAGGGCCGTCCCAGCTGTTTCCGTCAGCAGAAATGAGGGCGCGTATGCTGATAGAAGAATTGAGGCTGCCGGTCCGGCCCTCAAATTCCTGCCACACTACGGCCGCGCCGCCGCCTGTGGAAACAATCTGGGGAAAACGCCCCCCGTCGGCAGGCTTTATAATATCGGGATAATCCCAGAACAGGCTCTCCAAAGCCGTCAGAGGAATGGAAATCAGGCAAAAAAGAAGAACTGACAGACACCAGAACTTCCTTGTGAAGAAGCTCACTGGCGGGCCTCCACCTGCTTCAGGCGCTGGAGGATACGGGGGTCGTCCGCAAAGGCCGGGAATTGCTCACGGATCTGTTCGATAATGAGTTTGGCTGTTGAAAAGTCTTCTTCAGCAAAGAACTTATCGAAATACACAAGGCGTCCCTGAAGCTCTGCAGGAATGGGAGCCGGTGCTTTCTGAACAGCTATTTCATTGCGGAGGCTTGAGGCTTCTGTATTCTCCAGCCACTCTTCAAGAGCCTTGTTCAGCAAGGCCAGAGCCTGAGAGGCTCCATCTGTTCCTACAGCCTCCCAGATTTTACGGGCCTTTTCCGTCAACCTGCGGCTTCTGGCTATGGCCTGCGGATCCGGCGGTGGCTGAATGCGTCCAATCAGAACTTCTACGTCGTAAATTAAGCCCCTGTTGTAATAGACACTCTGATTCAATCCGGCAAAATTGGGATCAATTTTCCGCAGAACCAGCAGATCGGAATAAAGTCCTTTCCGGTCTGAACGGCCAATGAAAGCATCTCTGTTATTCTGATTCAGGGCAATAAGCACAGACCGGATCAGTTCCCGGGCGCTGGCGGCCCAGGCATCGTAATCGGTTTCCCTGAGTATTTTCTGTTTCAGCAGAAGGGCCGATTCATTGCCGGGGAAAGGGACAAGAACCTGTTCCAGCAGCTCTTCGGCGGAGCGGAAAGAACGGAGTGAATCGGAAGCATTTCCTTTTTCAGCCAGACGGAGCCCTTCGGTAAAATACCGGTTGGCCAGATTCAGATACTGGTTCATTTCCGAAAAGAGCGGGTCGTTTGGTTCAATGGCTGTCTGCTGAAGCGCCTGCCAGGCGTTTTTCAGACGGATAGTCCACGCGGTCAGCTCGGCATCGGGTTCACCGTACGTCCGCTCCCAGAAACTCTGTGCCTGGTTCAGAACTGTAACCCCTTCCAGATAGCTTTGCTCCTCATACGCCCTGCGGCCTTCCACAATGGCGTTATCTTTTACGGAAACCGCCACACTGGCCTGTTCACTGTTGGTCTCGTTCCTGAGCCGGGTCAGTTCTTCCAGCAGTCCCGAATTTTCTGCTATATCCACATCGCTGCTCACAATTTCGCCATAGGCCTCTTCCACCCGGTCCAGGGAATCTGAAGCGGCATTGTAAGCGTCAACAGCCTGATAGAAATAATTGATATTGTTGGTTTCCTGACCTTTTTTGACAGCCTGACGGGCTTCGCCCAGACTGGAAAGGGCCTTTTGAAGCGCGTTGTTTCCCCGGGTTAAAGCCCTCCGGGCCGTGTTAACATACCGGCGCGCGGCCTGTTCAATACCATTCACTTCACTCAGGTAACCGGAAACAAAAGTTCCCAGCTTTTCAGCCTTTGTCCCGTATTTTTGAACCTCTTCAGGATTAGAGATAGGCGGCTGACGCTGAAGCATGTCTTCCACAACGCCGAGAAAACGGTTCAGCTGTTCTTCGTTGCTGCGTATCCGCGCCTGCAGAGGAGGCAGCCGCTCTTCAAGAGTTTTGGACGGATGTCTTTCAGGCGGCTCCAGGGCGTACTGTTTCAACTCGGTCAGACTGTCACTCATAGTATTCTGAATAAGGCTTTCCAGCTGCCGGTAAAAAGGAGCTATCGCATTCAGATACAGGCTCAGGCGGTACCCGCTGAATTGTTTTATTGCGCTTTCCAGATCTTCGCGGAGGTTCTGATCCAGCGTTTGAGACGGAACGCTCTCTGAAGCCGGCAGGGCCGCAAGCCCCGTTTCAGCGTTCTGCCATAACTGCCGCAGTTCCCGGGCTTTCTCCACACTCTTCTCTATGGGTTGAGCTATTCCGTCGAGAGCTGCCAGATCTATGGCCGACAGTTCCGTAAATTCCAGTGAAGGAAGCCCCTCTCCCAAAGTGTTCAGTCCTTCCCGGATGGTTAAACTTTCCAGGGCGTAGCGGCCGTAGGTAATCCATATGTCGTCTATACCTGCGGCATTTCCCTTTGCCGGCTCAAAACCAAGAAGTTTTTCGGCTGCTCTCCGGGCCGTTCCGAAGTAAGCTGCCGCGGAATTCCAATCCCCTGCCAGATAAGACGCGCGGCCCGACTGAATAAGATTTTCAAGCCTTTTTCCCATCAGCTGAACAAGAGAAAGATAGGTTTTATTCCGGAACTCCTGCTGGGTAAATAAAATACCTTCTGTATTTTCCCGGCCGTTTCGTCCATACAGGAATTCGCCGATACGCTCATAATAAAATTCCTCAGGGGTATCCTGAAGTCCGCTGTAGAGCCGCGCCCAGACACCGGCAAGTTCCCTGCCCCGTTCGTCAAGAAGCGTACGGCTGTTATCCAGTTCTTCCAGTAATCCGGCGGCCGTGTTAAGCCCGGCATCCCAGCTTTCCGGCTCACCGGATTCCAGCAGTGCCGCCATTGTTATATTGAGCGCCTCAACCCGGCCGACAATTTTTTCCCAATCATCCAGAACCGGCTTAAGTGTTTCAATAACAACATCGCCTTCAGGCGCAACAGAGGAGTAAACCTCCCATATCTGTGCCTGCCGCTCTTCATCACCGGCATGTTTTTCTATGGGAGCCTTATTGGGAGCAAAGAAATCAACATAATCGCGGTAGGTTGTCAGATCAAAATACTGCTCGGAAGTATATCCTTCCCGATAAACCCCGACAGCTTCCGGATATTTTGCTTCGGATATAAAAACTTGAGCTTTCTGAAAATATTCATCTCTTATCCGGTCGTCTACAGCCTTTTCTATAATGGAAAGCGAAAGAATTAAACGGTTTTTATCCAGACGGTTAAGAAACGGATAGTTCTCTTTTATCTGACTCACTATGGCCGCAGCCTTATCCCCGTCTACAACGGCAACGGCCTTATTGAGCTGTTCAAACAACTCGTTCAGACGTCCTTTAACTACCTGAATTTCAAGGATCTTCTTCTGCACACGCTCCATTTGTTCCGGCTCATCCTGCCCTATTTTCACAAGCAGCAGAATGGCGTCATCATAGCGTTTTTCAGACATCAGCGTTTCAACTTCTTCAAACCGGGAAGCAACAGCTTGGTTTATCTGCTCTTTCTGCTCTTTCTGCCCCTCCGCCATCAGACTGGCGCACGGCATTATCAGCAGAATAAGGAGAAGCAGAAGAATCCCCGGTTCTTTTATTTGTTTTTTGCCGGCCTCAGCCTTACCTTTGTCCAGAATGGTTCCCCCGCTAAACCTTCAAGGTATTTCTTTCGATTATCTTAATATATATCGGCAAAATAATGTCCGGCACAAATTAGAGACAATAAACTGGATAATACACCTTAGGGGAGGTATAATACTTGAAGATGAAACGCTGGTTCATGGTGTCATGCCTTTTATTCCTCTCTGCGGCTCTCTGGGCAGACGGCAATGATACCTATGCATCGGCATCTGAAACATTTGGAATGGACCCGAATGCCGGACGCAACTCCTTTTTTGTTCTGAGCATACCCAGCGGCGGCAAATACGAAGGAATGGCCAGTGCTCATACCGCGGTTGCTCTGGATTGGAGCTTTATTGAAGCAAATCCAGCGGCCGCATCTTTTCTAACCCGCACCATACTGAGTTTTTCCCATGTGAACTGGATTGCCGATTCCGGACTGGAAACCCTGGCATTTACCTTCCGTCCGGATAAAAACGAAAATATAGGCCTGGGTTTCGGCATGAAATTCCTGCACGTACCGTTTACAGCCTATAATCCATGGGGCGGCCGCGAAGCCAGCAATGACAGCATAGTTTCATCAGCAGGCTGGTACAGCGAAACAATTCTTACAGGCAGTTTTTCCTACAAATTTCTGAGAAGTTTCTACTTTGGAGGCGTTTCTGTCGGAGCTTCCCTGAAGGCTGGTATACGCGGAGTCAGCGCCTCTCTGGCACAGGGACAGAACTCTGTAAGCCTCATGGGCGACTTCGGCATTATGACCCGCTTTAATTTTCTGAAATACTATGCTTCGCGGGACATGAACTGCGGAGCCGGGCTCACCCTCAAAAATATGGGCAGCGAGTTTATCAAAGACTCCGATCCCCTGCCCTCCTATATTTCTCTGGGATTTTCCTACCAGCCCATCCGGCCCTTAACCGTGGCTCTGGATGTTAATTATCCGTTCAAACTGAACGGCGAAAAGTCCGGCTCGCTGAGCTTTGCCATGGGAATTAACGCTGAAATAACCTCCTTTCTGTCAACTCACGGCGGTATATTCATTAAGGAAGGTAAACCGCGTTTTACCATCGGCTCGGATGTAAAAATGAAGAACATGAGCCTGAATATAAATTATTCGCTGGATCTGACAACCCGCATGGATATGCTTGACCGCATGAGCGTAACAATGAAAGTGGATATGGACACGGTCCGTCACCTGATAATCCGGGATAACGCGCAGGAACTGTACCTTAAAGGACTGGAAGCCTACGCCGGCGGCGATGTTGAAGAAGCTATTCAATTCTGGGAAAACTGTCTGGAACTCGACCCAAACTACAAACCGGCCGCGGAAATGCTCATAACAGCCAGAGAAACACGGTCAATAGACATGGAACTGAGGAACAATTTCAATAACATGGAACGGTAACATGCCGGAAGCTCTCCCCCAGACTGAAAATCCGCATTCTCCCTTTAAATTTGACATCTGCAATATTCAGTGCTAGTACTTTCTAATATAAGAAAAACCTGAATTACGGGGGAAATTTATGGGAAAGATTGTCACAAAGGCTGTCTGGAAAGGCGGCCGGGCTTTTGACGCGGAAATGGGTAATCATATAATTCGGATTGATGCTCCGGAAGCTTCCGGCGGAAAAGACAGCGGTCCAAAACCGCCCCTTCTGCTTCTGGGCGGCCTGCTGAGCTGCACGGGAATGGATGTTGTGGTTATGATGGAGGCGTACAAAGTGCCCTTCTCCAGCCTGCATCTGGAATGCCGTGCTCATCAGGCTGATAAGGATCCCAGAGTGTTTACCGAAGCGGAAGTTCTGTATTTTGTGGAAGGTGAAGGCATTGAGGAGAAAGCGGATAAAATAGTACGGGCTATTGAACAGTCCAAACAGAAGTTCTGCTGTGTTTCCATTATGCTCTCCAGAAGCTTTCCCATTTCAGCACGTCTTTTTATCAACGGTACGGAAAAGGAGATAATACATGAGTAACAGAACCAAACGGGTTATATATGTTGCGGGAGGAATACTCTACTTCCTCGGATTTATTTTTCCGGTCTGGAACGCCCTCCATTCGCCCAGACTTATCGGAGGCGTACTGCCTTACGGCGTAACAGTGCTGCTTCTCTACCTGATTGCGGGTACAGCTGCTCTGGGCATTATTGCCTACAGGAACAACAACGGGGAGGGCTTTTAGAAATGGCAACAACTGTTTACATGATTATAATCGGCTTTTACTGCCTTGTCATGATTGGTCTGGGAATATACGGCAAACAGAAAACTCCCGGTAAAACCCTCAACGAATACTTCCTGGCCGGCCGCTCAATTGGGCCGGTAGTTGCTTTCTTTGCTCTTGGAGCCACCATTTTCAGTCCGGTAGGTTTGCAGGGAGCACCAGCCAACTTTGCCAAAAACGGTGTGGGAAACTTCATTTTTGCCATTGTTACTCTGGTGGAAGGCTACCTTTTCTACCTCTACGCATTCCGGTTTAACATTCTGGGCCGCAAATTCGACTACATTACCCTGGGCGATTACATGGAACACCGCTACGGCGGCCGGCTGGTCCGGTGGGTTTTTGGAGGTTTACAGCTTATTCTGACCATTCCCTACATTGCCATTCAGCTGACCGCTTTTGGTAATTTGATGGAAAATTTCTCCGGCGGACAGGTGTCTTTTGCTCTGGGCGCATTGATACTGGGTGTGGTTATGATGATTTACATATTTATTGGCGGTTACCGCAGTGTGGCATGGACAAACGTTATTCAGGGAATTCTGATGATTCTGGCCCTGCTGCTCAGCGCCCTGCTGCTTCTCAGGCATATAGACGGTGGATTTGCCGGAATGATGATGCGCAAGGCCCAGAATGCTCCGGAAACGCTGACCGTACCGGGCCAGATGGGTGCATGGCCCCGGGCCACATGGTTTGCCTGGCTTTTCTTTATGTTTGCCATGTGTACCCAGCCCCATGTTGTTCAGAAATTCTTTTCAAGCCGGGATACAAAGTCCATTCGTTTCAGCATTCTGATGCTCCCGGTGTACGGTATTCTGGTTTATATTGCGGCATGTCTTTTCGGATGGGCCGGACAGGAACTCATTCCCGACCAGCTCAAATCCGTGGGAGACGGAATGACCATGGCCCTGGTTATTCAGTACCTGCCGGTATGGATAGGCGGTATTTTTGCCTGCGGAATTATAGCGGCAGCCATGTCAACGGCC
The DNA here is from genome assembly GCA_002748225.1 of Spirochaetales bacterium. Classification (GTDB taxonomy): domain Bacteria; phylum Spirochaetota; class Spirochaetia; order DSM-2461; family DSM-2461; genus UBA2779. The sequence goes on from PDRU01000027.1 coordinate 6,677, forward strand.
GACAGCCAGTACATTACGGTTGGATCTCTTGTTACCAAAGACTTCATCCAGAGTTCCCGTCAAAAGAAAACCCGGGACGCGGCCAAAGATACCCGTCTGGGACAGATGATTGTTCTGATACTGTTTGTTGTGGGCTACTTTATTGCCATTATGAGACTCACCAGTATTGTGGGCCTTATAACCAAGGGGATTTTCCCATTCGGTTCCCAGCTCTTTGTTGCCATGCTGGGCGGACTCTACTGGAGAAAGGCCACTAAAGAAGGAACCCTGGTATCTCTTATCGGCGGTTTAATTCTGGTTTCCCTTATGACTTTTGGCGGTCTTCATTC
>PDRU01000028.1 GCA_002748225.1 Spirochaetales bacterium
TCTTCCGGGTGTTTCTGCACATGCAGAATAACCGGCAGACTTTTTTTGCCCTCCACTATGTCGTCTCCGCGGTCTTTGCCGGGAATACCGGTGGTTAGATTCTGCACATCGTCAAGGATCTGGAACCCGGTTCCTATATCTTCCCAGACATCGCCCAGCTGTTTGACAAGCCTGTCACTGACCGGAAAACGGCCGGCCGCATAATCTTCAGACATTCCGGAAAAATCTTCGGCAATCCCGGAACTTGTTTCGCCGCGCATCCCTGCTCCGGATTTTGCCCGCTCCGCTGCCGCCGTTATGCCGCCGCGCTCCCCGATCATGGATGCACTCCCGGCGACAGACTGAACAGATCTTTGACCGCTCACGTCTGCTCCGGCTGCTCCCAAAGCTGCCCGGGCCCCCAGACGGGCCGCCAGAGACGCCAGGCTTCCTGTTTTGAAACGGCACATCCTTAAATAGGCCGCAGGCTCAGGAAACAGTTCTGACTCGCGGTGCCAGAAAATATCGTACCCCTGCCCCAGATGCAGACGTCTCATGGCAGCCATCCAGTCATGAGTCATTTCCAGACAGATTTCCGGAGGAAAATCCGCCCTTTCCCATACCAGCGTCGGCAGAAAATACATCAGATTACCCATGTTTATGGCCAGGTCTTCACCAAACTCCAGATGCACCGCTTTCCCGCCCCGTCTCACAGCTGAAGAATCTTCTATGTCATCCACAATCAGAGAGCCGTTGTGAGGTATTTCCGTCAGAGGAACCAGCGCGTCCGCCCGTTCTCCGCCGCCCAGAGCCTCGCAGGTAAGAACTGTAACCAGCGGCCTCCAGCGCTTGCCTCCCCGCCGGAGCAGGGCCCGGCCGGGTTCCAGAAAACAGTCGGCCTGCCGGGGCTCTGTTTCCCCGCAGCTCTGTCCGGCAGCAGCCTCCAGCCAGACCGTATCCACCTGCTCAGGCAGAACAGCTGCCAGCTGTTTTTCCACACGCTTCAGATATTTATCCAGCTCACCCTTTTCCTTCATTTCAACACGCTCCCGGGAAGTCCATTATGCTCCGGGAAGCGGCTGTTGAACAGTGCCGGCCCTTAAGCCGCGGCCGTTGCAAGAGACGGCGCCTCTTTAACAGGCCGCTGCACTACCTCCGACACTGACAGCCTGGCCGGATTCAGGGCATGGAGTCTCTTTAGGCCGCCGCACTACCTCCGGCACTGACAACCTGGCCGGATTTAAGTTCTGAGCGTCTCTTGAAACGGCGCCAGAGGCGGATTTGCAACTTTTAACCTGCGCCTTCGGCCGGCGGCAGTCCGGCAAGGCGCCTGCCGCGATTTTTTCACTGGCATCCTGATTCCGGCGCATTCCGACTGTAAACTGCAAAACTCCGGCACTGACAGCCTGGCCGGATTCAGGGCCTGTTCAGGGCCTAGAGTCTTCTTTAACAGGCCGCTGCACTGCCTCCATCAGCCTTCCGCGGCCGGACGGCTGGAATTCCGCGCCTTTTTAACAGACCGGGGCATTGGCTCAGAGACGGCGCCTCTTTAACAGGCCGCTGCACTACCTCCGGCACTGACAGCCTGGCCGGATTCAGGGCATGGAGTCTCTTTAGGCCGCCGCACTACCGGCGGCGGATTTGCAACTTTATAACCTGCGCCTTCGGCCCGCGGCAGTCCGGCAAGGGGTTGGCTGCCCCCGGCGCAGCCTTCCGCGGCCGGACGGCTTTTTAATAAAAAAACCTGAACACTGCGTTTAAAAGCTTGTCTCCCTCCTGTAAGAGCTGTATGTTTAATAAATCATGACAAAGAAATTGACATTACAAAGCATTTTGTTAGATTCTGAACCTGGCAAAAGGCAGCCGGGTGGCCATCCTTGCTGAAAGCTGTTATCAGTGGGGAGCCGCATACTTCGGAATAACATCGGCCGGTTTTATAGCTGTTCCCATACTTCCTGACTTTCCCCAGCCGCAAATTGTCAATATTCTTACACATTCCGGCGTACAGGCGGGAATTACATCCCGGAAGCTTGAAGCGGCAATGCGCGGTGCTGTTTCAGAACTGCCTGAGTCCATTCCTCTGGCACAGCTGGAGACCGCAGAAATTCTGGATGGTCCGGGTAAAGGCACCCCTCTTGCCAGGCCGGAGAACCCGAGAGCCTTCTTTTCGGAAGAAATTGCTCCCGATACCCCGGCAGTTCTGCTCTACACCTCCGGAACCACCGGCACATCCAAGGGTGTTACCCACAGCCACCATGCCATAGCGTGGAATGCTGTAACCGGACTGGGCGAAGGACTGGGGCCAGACCCGGAAGGGGTACGCCATCTTTCCGTACTCCCGCTGGCTCATACCTACGAATGCACTATCGGTCTTGTGGGGATTTTGTCCGTCGGGGGAGAAATTAAATATCTGGACGGTCCGCCTACTCCGACAAAACTCCTTGAAGCCATGGGTAAAGAACGCCCCAGCGTTATGCTGACCGTTCCCCTGCTGATGGAAAAAATCTACCACTCCAAAATTTCCTCTCCCTTAAAAAAACGTCCTTTTACAAAAATTATCTTTTCTTTCCCTCCTGTACGGAAGATTATTCACCGTGTGGCCGGAAAAAAGATGTTTCAGCTCTTTGGAGGAAACCTCCGCTTTTTCGGCATTGGCGGAGCTCCGCTGGCCCCCGATACGGAAAAGTTTCTTATTGAAAGCCGCTGGCCCTACTCAGTGGGTTACGGCCTCACGGAAACAGCGCCCCTTTTGGCCGGAGGAAACATTAAGCATATGGAATACCGCTCCACCGGCAAAGTTCTTCCCGGAGTGTCACTGCGCATTCATGAGCCTTCTGAAAAAACCGGAATCGGCGAAATTCAGGCCAAAGGCCCCAATGTTATGCAGGGCTACTGGAACGACCCGGAACGCACAGCCGAAGTGTTTACGGAAGACGGCTGGTTCCGCACTGGAGATCTGGGCTATATCAAAAACAATGTTCTGTTTATCAAGGGACGCATGAAAGATGTTCTTCTGGGCTCCAATGGAGAAAACATTTATCCGGACGAAGTGGAAGCGGTTATCAACAGCCAGACCTTTGTTCAGGAATCACTGGCATATATAAATGAAGGCCAGCTTGTGGCCCGAATTCTTCTGGACGCTGAGAAGATTGCCGCAGAACTCAAACGGAAGGGGCTGGTGGAAGCGGAAAAAATCAATCAATGGAAAAACGAGCAGCTGGAAATTATCCGCAAAGAGGCGAACAAACACCTGGGAGCCAACTCGCGTATTCAATCATTTATTGAACAGCTTTCTCCGTTTGAAAAAACACCGTCCCTGAAAATTAAACGGTTCCTGTATACCTCATGATACCCATACCGGCCATAGACCTTCTTGACGGGCGCTGCGTCCGTCTGACAGAGGGAGTCTTTGATACGGCTAAAACATACAGCCTTAACCCCGCAGAAACGGCCCGCCAATTCGCTGATGAAGGCGCGCAAAGACTGCATGTGGTGGATCTGGATGCCGCGCGGGGTTCAGGAAACAACCGAAAAGCTCTGGCTGATATACGGAAAGCTTTTCCCGGAACCATAGATACCGGAGGCGGAATCCGCAGCCTCTCCGACGCCCGCCAGCTTAAAGACATCGGCATAAACTGCCTTGTGCTGGGAACTGTCCTGACAGAAAAACTGCCGGAAATTAAAGAATGGGCGGAGGAACTCGGAGAGGTGTTTATCGGCGGAATTGACGCCCGTAACGGAGAAGTTAAAATTGCCGGGTGGAAACAGGGAAGCTCTCTTCAGGCCGTCACTCTGGCCGCGCAATTAAAAAAAACCGGACTGACAGAAATTATCTACACCGATATTTCCCGGGACGGAACTCTTGCGGGCCCCAACATCAGCGCAAGCCTTCAGATAGCCCGGGCATCGGAACTTCCTGTAACCGTTTCCGGCGGCACAGGCTCCCTGAAACATCTTCAGGAACTGGCAGACCATCCCCATCAAGGTCTTACCGGTGTTATTATAGGCAAAGCACTTTACGAAGGGCGTTTTACATTCACAGAAGCCCGGCGTGTTTTTGAACAAGGAGAACGCTTATGAATAAAGCCAACGCGGCCCAGGACTCTCCATGGCCCGTTCTGGTAACAGCACAGGCGGCCAATTCCCAACCAGAGCCCGCCTCAGAGCCCTCCTCAGAACCCGCCTGCTTTGCTGTTCTGATGAACCGGAAGGCCTTCCGCAAAAGCCGGGAAGCCGGCTATCCCTGGATTATTCACCCCGCAACAGGCCGCCTGCTCCCCTGGCCGGAAAAACCCGCCATTGTATCTTTAAGTGAAGGAGCCGGCTGTTACCTGCTGAAAATTACTCCGGCCCCCCGGCCCTACGGTACTCAGCCTCCGCCGCAGATAAATCCCGACAGCCGTCAGAATGTAAACATACCTGAAAAGAACGCTTCCGCTGAACCGGCCGCTTCCGTTATGCAAACCCTCACTCAGCTGATTGCAAAGCGGCGGCATGAAATGCCTGAAGGCTCATATACAACACACCTTTTCCGGGAAGGACTGGAGAAAATCCGTAAAAAGACAGGCGAAGAAGCCGTTGAACTCCTTCTGGCACAAACTCCGCAGGATATTATCTACGAGTCTGCCGATCTTGTTTATCATCTGCTGGTTCTTTTGGAAGCTTCCGGTCTGAGCTGGAGTGAAGTAACCGGCGAACTGGAAAGACGCCATACTTCATAAACAATTTCAGCTGCTCTGCGCGGCAGCAGCGCAGGAAGGCAGGTTTTCCGCCAGTTCCACTCTGTTCCGGCCGTTTTTCTTGGCCAGATACAGGGCGTCATCAGCGGCTTTCACCAGCCGCTCCGGGGAGGAGTTTCCATCCGGAATAAGCGAAGTGCCTCCAACACTTACAGTTACATGCCCTTCGGATACATCCGGATGCTCTATGTTTAATTCAGATACGGCGGCCCGCAGACGTTCGGCCACCACTTGAACCCCGCCGCTTTTTACATCCGAAAGAATTACAGCAAACTCCTCTCCTCCATACCGGGCCGCCAGATCGCCCACTCTCCGGTTTATGTTCTGAAGAGCGCAGGCTACCTGTTTCAGGCATTCATCGCCCTGCTGATGTCCGAAGGTATCATTGTAATTCTTAAAATGATCTATATCGATCATTAAAAGGCCCAGCTGCAGCTTACTCCGCCTGGCCCGCTGCCATTCATCTGCAATATTAATGTCAAAACTCCGCCGGTTGGGAATCTGTGTCAAAGGATCCAGCATGGCTAAGTTTTTCATGAGACGTATCATTCTGGATAATTCCAGATTCTGTTTCCTGATTGTCCGTTCTTTCTGAAACTGAGTAATAAGATATTTCTGCCGAAGCAGAAATATCCAGGAATACAGCAGAGCCCCCAGTAAAACCTCAACAATCTGGTAATCGTGTTTAATAAAAAAATCACCTTTAAACAGCAGCAGCGCGGAATATACAAGCGCGTTAAACCATATAACGCTCAATGAAAACCGGGGGTCTTCCCTCAAGCCGAGAAACACCAGCCCCATAATCATGTTATACATGGTGGAGTCGCCATACAGCACGCTGAAGATAAGCGCCCCAACAACAAAGACTGTATAAAGACAGAAAAACACCAGGCGGTTTTTCCGTGTTACCTCCTCTTCCCGGGGAACCCTGACAAAAAGAAGAACCAGCAATGACGGCGGCAGAAAAAGTATTGCGTGCAGGCGGGAGAGGCTTGTCACTTCGGGAAAATTACCGACCGTTCCCTTAAATGTAAGCAAGAGAATAGAAGAAAACAGAGTAAACGATATCAAAACCGTCAGACCGGAAAGATACTGGAGCATTCTGAAATTACTTACTGTAGCGTATTTGTAGAAAAGCTTTTCTTCCGTTGAAGAAAGAGAAGGAAAAGAAAAAAGCTCTCTCAGGGTAGAGAATAAAGAATTAAACGGCCTGTTCGGCCCAAGACATCTATTCATAGAAACATCGGATATATATATAAATAACAGAGGCAAAGCTCTTAGTAAACAAAAAAGTTATTTTTTCCGGTTTCTCATCGCCTCTATCAGGCAGACCAAAGCATCTTTGGCATCTCCCCGGGGAAGACGCTCTGTCAGCTTCAGGGCCCCGTCAAAATAATAACCGGCAGCTGCCGCCGCTTCTTCCAGGGCTCCTGAAGCCGCCACTTCCCTGCGGATTTTCCCGGCGCGGTGTTTTCCGACAGACAGGGAAATCAGCCGGCCAAGACGCGTATTACCCTTATTCATGGCCAGAATTAACGGCAGGGTGCGCAGGGAATCCAGAGAGTCGTTCCCGGCGGGTTTACCCATTTCATCCTGGGTACCGGAGTAATCCAGTATGTCATCCTGAATCTGAAAGCCGGCCCCTATTCCATAACCGATACTGCGCAGCAGAGATTGAACTTCTTTCGGACATCCGTTTTCTGCGCCGCCCATTCCCAGCGCCATCATAAACAGTAAGGCTGTTTTCCCGTAAATGGTTCTTAAATATCTGCGCTTGGTTATTTGACCAGTCCGCACCTGAGACATTTCCGACTGGCATATCTGCCCAACCGAACCGGCCAGCATACGCGCGGACTCCGGCAGGGCGTAATCGGCCACCAGCCGGAAACACAGGGTAAAAAGATAATCACCCAGAAGAACCGCCTTGTGCACCCCTTCGGTTGTGTGCAAGGTCGGCTGCCCCCGCCGCAGCGGGGAATTGTCCACAATATCATCATGAATCAATGTGGCAATATGCAGCATCTCAACAGAAGCCGCAAGACGATAGGTCTTTTCAGCCTGGAAATTACCCATTCGGGCGCCCAGCACCAGCAAAAGCGGCCGCAGCATTTTACCGGGAGATTCCACAAAACGGCTGAGTGCCTCTTTGGCCTCAGCGTTACCGCCGGCAAGACTTTCCGCCATGACACCCTTTACCGCGTTTATATCTTCAAGCAAAAAGGGAAATTGACTGTACAAATTATCAGCAGGATTCATCACTTCTCCATCTTGAGCAGAATAATAACCTTCATAACCAATTATTGCGAGTATCCGGCCGCATTTTCGTGCATCATTTATCTGTCCTTAACTCACTTTTTTATATATAATGATAATCAATCAAAGAAAATTGGAGATGATTTATGTTAAACACTGAACCCTGGAAATTTCTGGATGATTATAAAGGCGATTTTTTTGAGGGGAAATGGCCCACCTTGCCGGAAATGCTGCGCATTACAGCAAAGCGTTACCCCGAGCGGCGCGCCTTTACATCTTTTTCTCCAGAACTTATGGAATTCAATTATTCAGAAGTGCTCTCCCGGGTGGAAATGCTGGGACGTTATCTGGCCTCCAAAGGTGTAACCAAAGGCAGCAAGATAGGCGTTACCGGAAAGAACTCTCCTGAATGGGCCCTGGGCTATTTGTCCATTCTGTTTGCCGGAGCAACTGTTATTCCTCTGGATTACGGATTGAAGAATGAAGAGATTGCCGGACTAATGGAAATTGCAGACGTGGAAATTCTGTTCTGCGACGCGGAAAAATACGACTTCTTTGCCGCAAAAGGCCTCAAGGAAATTATTTCCCTTAATCCGTCAAAAGATAACTATATTCTGAACATTAACCATGAAGGCAGCGAACAGCCGCAGCAGCCTCAGAGCAGCGATGTAGCCGCCATTCTCTTTACTTCGGGAACAACCGGAGTGGCCAAGGGTGTTATGCTGACCCATGAAAACTTCGTCAGCGACTGTTATCTGGCCCAGGCCAACATGAATATTTTTCCTACGGATGTGTTTTATGTACTGCTGCCCATTCACCATTCCTACTGCATGCTGGCGGTGTTTATTGAAGCCCTGTCTGTCGGGGCGGAACTTGTTTTTGCCAAGGGACTGGCCATTGCCCAGATTCTTCAGGATCTCAAAAAAGGAAAAGTAACCATGTTCCTAGGCATCCCCATGCTGTTCAACAAGCTTATAAAAGGTTTAATGAAAGGTATCCGGGAAAAAGGCATTATTGTCTATGGAATTATCCGCGGCATGATGGGTCTGAGCGGACTGATCAAAAAATACTTTCACGTTAATCCCGGAAAGAAAATGTTCAAGGGAATTCTCTCCAAAGTTTCTCTGGATACCAACCGTATCTGTATCTGCGGCGGCGGTCCTCTGCCGGCCTCCACTTTCAAAATGTTCAATCAGCTGGGCATAGACTTTGTTCAGGGATACGGCCTTACTGAAACATCGCCCATTGTTGCCCTCAACCCCAAAGAAGCCTACAAGGAATCTTCGGTTGGAAAAATGCTTGCCGAAACCGAAACAATCATTCTGGATCCCGACGAACAGGGAAACGGTGAAATTGCCATCCGCGGCCCCATGATTATGAAGGGCTACTACAAGAATGAAGAAGCCACCCGTGAAGCCATCCGGCCGGACGGTTTTCTTAAAACCGGTGATGTCGGCTACCTGGATGAAGACAACTACCTTTACCTGACCGGCCGCGCCAAGTCGCTTATTGTTACCGAAGGCGGCAAAAATGTGTTCCCGGAAGAAATTGAAAACAAATTCCAGCTGTTCGAAGAAGTGGAACAGATTCTGATACGCGGTTTT
>PDRU01000205.1 GCA_002748225.1 Spirochaetales bacterium
ATCTTCCATGATGGTGGAACTTAAATCCGCGATGTCCCGTTTCCCGAAAAAGGCCAGGGGCAGTTTTCTGAGTTTTTCCGCCAGGGAAATCCGCATTCTCGCGCTTTCATCATAGGTTTTGGAAAAACAGCAGTCATATTGCCTGATGGCGATAAGGTACATGACAATGGCAAGAACAAGAGCCAGCAGACTGTAAACAACCATGCTGGTGTGCATGCCTGTACCCTGGTCAAGAGCAAAAACAGCCTGCTGAATAAAATAAAAGGCCAGCATGGCCGGAAACATATAGGAAATATTCATCAGGGCCGACCAGATAATGCTTTTGATAAAATCTTCCACGCCCTGGTCACTTAAAGCGAATGTTTTTTGAAAATAGGCTTTCATTGCGCGTCTCCTGTGCTTTGGCCTGAACCGAGTTCCCAACCGATTGACTGCTGATATTCCGTGTACATGCGGGCGTACATGCCGTTTTGGGCCATAAGTTCATCGTGGGTGCCCTGTTCCACAATCTTTCCTTCGCTGATAACTAAAATCCTGTCCGCGTGCTGCACGCTGGTCAGCCTGTGGGCAATCATCAATGTTGTTTTGCCTTTGCCCAGTTCGGAAAGCGCCTGCATAATCTGCTCTTCTCCGTGCCAAGCACGGTATCAAGCCCGTTGGGAAGCCGGTCAATAATTTCTTTTGACCGGGAAAGTTCTACCGCTTTTTGCAGTTCTGCTTCCGAGGCGTTTTCACTACCCATGAGGATATTGTCCCGGATACTTTTACTGAACAGTCTGGTGTTCTGGAACACAAAAGACACATTGGCCATGAGTTCTTTCTGGGAAATATCCTTTACATCCACGCCGCCAATACGCACACTGCCCGCGTCCACGTCCCAGAATCTTGCGCCCAGACGGGCAAGGGTGGTCTTGCCGCTGCCCGAAGGCCCGACCAGAGCCACTGTTTCGCCTTGACTGACCTTGAAACTGATGCCGTCCACGGCATTTTTGTCTGCTCCTTCATACCGGAAGCACACGTCTGTAAATTCCAGGTCATGGGAAGAAATTTTTGGGGTGTTGGTGTCGTTCCAGGCAAGGGGCTGGTAATCGAGCAGCTCATCAATTCGGTCCAGAGCCTGCTCGGCAATGTAGGCGAATTGCCTGAAATAGGCGGATTTCATAATCACTGTCATAAAATTGGGGGCAATGATAAGGTAAAAGATGAAATCGGTCAGCACCAGGGCCAGATTTTCTCCGTGGGCCAAAAGCAGCAGGGCCGCCGGAATCAGGAAAAAAGCCGTGGTATGGAGTATCACATTGAAAAAACTCATCTTGTATTTCCAGAGCATGGTGTACTGAAACACATAATCCTTGTACCGGACAATGCTGTCGTAAAAACGGGTAAAGGAGAACACGGTCTGCCCGAAGGTTTTGACCACCGGAATCCCCCGAACATATTCCACGGCTTCGTTGCTCATTTCTTCAAGTGAATCATAATACAACTCCATGAATTTTTTCCCTTTTTTGGTCATCATGGTCGCGAAAACAAGAAATCCCAGCCCAACAGGAATCAGGGAAATCAGGCCCACCTGCCAGTTGACCCACAAGACCATGACCAGAAGCGTGATGGGGGTGATAACAGAGGCCGCAAGGTCAGGAAGCTGATGGGCAAGAAAGCTGTGTGTGGTGGCGGCGCTGTCATTGACAATTTTGCGGATTTTTCCACTTTCCACAGTATCGAAAAATCCCAGGGGCATGGCCAGAATCTTTTCCATGCCGATTTTCTGCAATCCCACTTCCACCCGAAACGCGGCCAGATGGGAA
>PDRU01000198.1 GCA_002748225.1 Spirochaetales bacterium
AAAGCGTACACCGTTTATGTCTCCCAGAATGGCAAACATTGATTCGCGCATCCGGTCCATGGCCGGCCTGATAATTCCCGGCGGGCATTTTACCTGACGTCCTCTCCATGAACCTCCGGTTATCCGCAATTTTTCGCTCCTTATTATTGACTGTTATCCGGCATTATTATCCGGCGGCCAGCAGGTTTTCGTCAAAGGGTGCGGCCGTGTCCAGCAGATCGCGCAGAAGGGCATTTTCCGGATTCAAAAGCCCCGGGTCTTTTTTCAGCAGTTCCCGCGCTTTTTCCCGTGCCTCGACAAGCACGCTGATATCGCGGACCGGGTCGGCAATGGTCAGTTTCAGAAAACCCGACTGGCGTGTACCGGCCATATCTCCGGGACCGCGCATTTTCATATCTTCTTCGGCCAGCAGAAAGCCATCGCTTATTTCCTTCATAACGCGCATCCGCTGTTTTCCTTCTTCGCTGAGAGGTTCATTGTACACCAGAAAGCAGTAGGACTGCTCTTTGCCCCGTCCTACCCGGCCGCGCAGCTGATGCAGTGCCGACAAACCAAAGCGTTCGGCATGCTCCACAACCATGCATGTGGCCTGGCTTACATCCACTCCAACTTCAACCACGCTGGTGGCCACAAGTATGCGGATGCGCCCGTCCCGGTAATTTTGCATTATGCGGCGCTTCTCTTCTTCCTCTATCCGTGAATGCAGAAGCGCGGAAGGAACATCCGGAAAGATCTTTTCCGAAAGAAAGGCGTGCATGTTCTCCGCGTCTTTTAAGGACGATTTTTCTGATTCCTCAATAAGCGGGTACACAAAGTAGGCCTGGTGTCCTTTTTCCAGTTCCCGGCGGACAAATTCATACACTTTCGATTCATTCCCCATGCGGGCCAGATGTGTTTCCACCGGAAGGCGTCCGGCCGGCATGGTGTGTATGGCGGAAATATCCATATCTCCGAAGGCTGTCATGGCCAGGGTGCGGGGAATGGGGGTGGCTGTTAATGCCAGAATGTTCACCGGCTTGTTTTCCGGGCCTTTGGCGGCCAGCAGACGCCGCTGTTCCACGCCGAAACGCTGCTGTTCATCAATAACGGCCAGAGCCAGATGGGCAAAATGGACATCTTCCCCAAAGAGCGCATGGGTTCCAATAAGCAGATCTATCTCTCCTTCAGCAAGAGACTGCGTCAGAAGCCTGCGGGCGGAGGAAGGAACATCCGCGCTCAGAAACGCTGTTTTTACGCCCAGGGGCGAGAGCAGTCTGGCCGCATTGTCCGCGTGCTGGCGGGCCAGCAGTTCTGTGGGAGCCATAAAGGCCGCCTGATGTCCGGCGGCAATAACCCCCAGAGCCGCCAGAAAGGCCACC
>PDRU01000029.1 GCA_002748225.1 Spirochaetales bacterium
GATTACCCGTTAATATGCCCCGCACGGGTGGGTAGCTCAGTTGGTTAGAGCACCGGTCTTACAAACCGGGGGTCCTGGGTTCGAGTCCCAGTCCGCCCAAACTTTTCCTGCTCTTTCCTTATTATTAACTGCCGCGCAGGGTTTTCTCCCGGCTCTCCTTCGGATACTCTTGTTGTGTATATGAAAAACAGATTGATCGTTTTTACCGGCGGCGGTACTGCCGGGCATGTCTTTCCCGCGTTTCCGGTTATCAGCCGCTTGAAGAGCAGGGGAATTCAGATAATTTGGATTGGCTCCTCAAAAGGCGTGGAGCGCGGCTGGATAGAGAAGGAAGGCCTTTCTTTTTACGGAGTGCCCTCCGGTAAGTTCCGCCGTTATTTTTCTTTAAAGAACCTGACCGACCTTTTCCGTATTTTCGGAGGTTTTGTTTCCAGCCTGTTTTTTCTGATCCGTCAAAAGCCCTCTCTGGTATTTTCCAAGGGCGGTTTTGTTTCGGTACCTCCGGTTGCCGCTGCGCGGCTTCTGGGAATTCCTGTGTATACGCATGAATCGGATGTGGACCCGGGACTGGCAACCCGGCTGAATTTGAAGCTGGGAGCCTCAGCGCTGCTTACATATGAGGAAACGAAGGAATTTCTGCCGGCTTCTGCTCTTCAGCGGGCCAGTGTAACCGGGAATCCTGTGCGGGATATTATTTTTCAGGGAAACGCTGCTGCCGGGCGCAAGCTGGCCGGAATTGCCCCGGACGACGTGCGGCCTCTGGTTCTTGTTTTCGGGGGATCTCAGGGGGCCCGGGAAATAAATGATTTAATTACCGCTGTGCTGGATGATCTTCTGCAGATTGCCGCTGTGGTGCATCAGAGGGGGCCGGGGAATCCGGGTATTGCTGACCGCCCCGGTTATATGAGCCGGCCCTTTTTTGCGGAGGAGCTTCCTCACCTGCTGGCTGCCGCGGACGTTTCTGTGGCCCGTTCCGGGGCGGGCAGCCTCTGGGAGCTGGCGGCAACCGGTACTCCGGCCTTGTTTGTACCTCTCAGGGGGGCTACCCGGGGCGACCAGCTGCGGAATGCCGCTCTGGCGGAAAAGGCCGGTATGTCTCTTACTCTGAAAGAAAATGCCGGGCCGCGGGAATTTCTGGAGCAGCTGAAACAGCTTCTTCTTGATGAGGGATGCAGGAACACTATGAAAAAGGCGGCTCTGCAGTTTCCTGCCGCGGCGGCGGCGGATAAAATTGCAGCAATACTCGGGGAGGTTCTTGATGGCGGCAATTGATTACATTCTGCTGTTTCTGGCTGTCGGCGGGCTTGTGTACGGTTTACTGCGCGGAATCCGGAGCGCTTTGTTTTTACTGATTATCCTCATGGCGTCTCTGCTGGGTATTCTAATGCTGACCCGGCTCTTTGAATCTTTTCTGCTTTCTGTTTCTCCTCTGGATCCGGAAGCGTACGCTGACGCTCCGGCGGTTGCGGCATTTCTTCTGGAGGGCGAGAAAGGCTTTGCCTTCGCGGCCGCGCTGTTTCCTTCTTTTGTAACGCTGTTTCTGCTTTTGGTGCTGACTGTCGGTTCCCGGCTTCTTAAATCATTTATTCCAGGGGTGGATTGCCGGGCAGGCTGCAGGGTCAGCGGTGCGTTTGCCGGTCTGCTGGCGGGTGTTCTGGCGGTGCTGCTTCTGGGTATTCAGCTCATCCGCCTGCCCTGGCCGCCGGGTGCCGCTCTTTTCCGGGGAAGTGTTATATACGCGGCCCTGGAACAGATTACCGGCTCTCTGCTGCCTCTGGCAGCCGGAGGCTGGCCCTATGTTTGAAAATCTGCTCTATCAGGACGCTGTGGCTGTCCGCCTGCGTCATGATGTTGCCGAAAATGTTCTGCCGCCGTCTCTTCTGCTTTCAGGTCCGGCATTCTCCGGTAAGCTGACGGCTGCTCTGGAACTTTCCCGTTCTCTTTCCTGCGAAAAATCGGCGGCCTGGAACTGTCCCTGCACTCACTGCCGCTCGCACCGGGCACTGGCCCATTCCCGGACAATACTGGCCGGCAGCCGGGATCTGACGCCGGAAATTGCCGCCTCGGCCGAAGTTCTGCGGCGCGATACTTCCGACGCACCCCGTTATCTGGCGGTCCGTTCCGCGCGGAAACTTCTGCGGCGTTTTGATTCAGTTCTCTGGGAGGGGGAAGAAAAAAAACTGGTTAAGGCCCGTCCGGTAATGGAGCGTCTTTCTGAAACCGTTAACCGGCTGCTGCCGGGAACAACTCTGCCGGAAAACGGTAAGCTGGAAAAACTTCTTGACTCTCTGGTGGATGACTGTGCCGCTCTTCAGGGCTTTCTGCCCTCTGTTCTTCCGGTTGCTCAGGTGCGCAACATTACCGGATGGGCGGTGCATTCCGCCGCCGGAGATCACAAAACAGTTATACTTGACGGTGCCGAGCGCATGCCCGAGGCGTCGAAAAACGCGCTCCTGAAATTTCTGGAAGAACCGCCGCCGGACACAACGGTTATACTTATTACCGACAGAAAATCTTTACTGCTGCCTACCATTGTTTCCAGGCTGCGCGGCTATGCCTTCCGGGTTCGGAACCGTTCTGAAGAGTCCGAAGTTCTGCGGAGGGTTTTCCGGGAAGATCCTGCGCAATGGGGTGGACTGCCCGACTTTTTCCGTTCATGGCGCAGCGGTCCTTCAGAGCTTGTTCAGCAGCAGGCTGTGGAATTTCTTGACAGAGCCAGGCAGGGCACCGGTGTTTTTCCCAAAGAAACCGCTGATATTAAAGATATTCTGGATCTGAATGCTTTTCTTGAAGCATTAAGTATGGAACTTCAGCGCCGGTGGAAACTGGATGAGTGTGCTTCACATAAACGGAGCGCTGAGGAGGCGGCGGCTTTAAGAGAGGCGCGGATACGCGCGGAAAGCATGAACATTCCTGTACACCTTGTTCTGCGCCGCCTGTATTCGGTGTTGGAGATGCAATGAAAAAGCATTTGCTGCGGGCTGTTAAAAGCATTGACCGTCTGGATAATTCCCAGCTTCATTCCCTGGTTGATGAGCTTGTCGGGGGAAATCAGCTGCTGGAGGCGGTTCTTTCGTCCCTTCCCGGAGGAGTAATGGTTGCCGACCCGCGGGGAAAAGTTATTTTTATGAACAACCCGGCCCGGCGTCTGCTGCCGCTCAGCAGTCCGGACCCTGTCGACATGAATGTCTGGGAGGCTATCTCTTCGGCCGATCTTTCCCTCTATGTCCGAAGGGCTCTGGAAGAAGACAGCGGAGCGCCCATGCGGGACTTCCCCATACGGCTGAGGGAGAGAAATCTTATCTTGAGCTGCGGAGTGCTGCCTCTGGTGGATCAGGGGCACATAATAGGGAACATGGTTTATCTGGAAGATGTGAGTGAGCTGCGGGCGGAAGAAGCACGGCTTAAACGCGCCGAGAGTCTGGCATCTTTAACAACCATGGCCGCCGGAGTGGCCCATGAAATCAAAAATCCTCTGGCATCCATGAGCATTCACCTGCAGCTGATGCGGCGTCAGCTGGATAATAACTGTTCCGATCCGGACGAAATACGTGAAGCTCTGGAAATTCTGGAAGAGGAAACAGAACGGCTGAACACCATTGTTTCCGATTATCTGGTAGCTGTTCATCCGGGCAGTTCCCAGCTGAGAGACGGGGACATCAATTCCCTCATAAAAGATCTGGTGCAGTTTCTCCGTTTTGAAACCGACGAAGCCGGTGTAGAAGTGGTACAGCTGCTGGATGAAAAGATACCTGTTCTGTCTCTGGATGAAGGAGCCATGAAAATGGCCTTGCTGAATCTGGTAAAGAATGCCGTAAGCGCCATGCCCAACGGCGGAGAGCTGCGCCTGCAGACGCGTCTGGAAGGAACCCTTGTCCATATAGAAATCAGCGACACCGGAAGTGGCATTCCGGAAGAGCTTCTGGGCAAAATATTTGAGCCGTTTTTTACAACCCGGAACACCGGTTCCGGCCTGGGTTTAACAGTGGTGTATAAAGTTGTACGGGAACACGGCGGCGATCTGCAGGTTGATTCCATTCCCGGGCGCGGCAGTACCTTCCGCATTAGTCTGCCGGTGCCTCAGAGGGAGAAAAAGCTGCTTTCAGGGGGTAATATGTGAATTTCCGCATTCTGGTTGTTGATGATGAAAAAAATATCCGTCTTGGGCTCATCAAGGCTCTGGAAATGGACGGGTATGAGGTTTCCGCGGCTGAAGACGGTCAGGAAGCTTTGAAGATAATGCTCCGGGAAGACATCGACCTTATTATTTCCGATTTACGCATGCCTAAACTTTCCGGTGAAGATCTGCTGAAGAAAATTGTGCTTTCTTATCCGACGGTACCGGTTATTATTCTGACCGGCCACGGTACGGTGGACAGCGCGGTTCAGGCCATGCGTGACGGTGCCTACGACTTCATTACCAAGCCGGTGAATCTGGAACGTCTGGGGCTTCTGGTTAAACGTGCCCTGGGACGCCGGGAACTGGCGCGTAAACATCAGGAACTTCAGCAGGAAGTGAGCCGTCTGGAAACCCGGGCTGAGGGCGGAGAGCTCCTGGGCCGGAGCGCGGCCATGCAGAGGGTTTTTGATGTTATCTCCCAGGTGGCTCCCACCCGGGCCAGTGTGCTGGTAACAGGGGAAAGCGGTACCGGGAAGGAACTGGTAACCAACGCGCTTCACGCGGCCTCGCCCCGGAAAGACGCCCCTCTTGTAAAAGTGCACTGCGCGGCCCTTTCGGAATCTTTGCTGGAATCGGAGTTGTTCGGGCATGAAAAAGGCGCCTTCACCGGCGCGGCGGCCCAGAGAAAGGGGCGTTTTGAACTGGCAGACGGCGGTACTGTTTTTCTGGATGAAATAGGTGAAATAGATCCCTCGGTGCAGATAAAAATTCTGCGTGTGCTGCAGGAGCGGAGTTTTGAGCGGGTGGGGGGTGAAAAAACCATTCATGTGGATGTGCGCATTATCGCCGCCACCAACCGCGATTTGAAGCAGGAAGTGGATGCCGGACGTTTCCGTGAAGATCTCTACTACCGTCTGAACGTTGTTAATATCCATCTGCCGGCTCTCAGGGAACGGGCCGATGATATTCCTTTGCTGGCCGCCCGTTTTCTGGAAGATGTTGCCCGCGATAACGGCAAGGACGTTCAGGGGTTTGAACCCAAGGCGGCCATGGCCCTGCGTTCTTACAGCTGGCCGGGAAACATCCGGGAGCTGCGTAATGTGGTGGAAAGTGCCGTTGTAATGAGCAGAAACAAGTATATTACTCCGGAAGATTTACCGCCTCAGGTTACAAACCGGGACGATGACGGAGGGGTGCGCATTCCCCTGGGGCTGCCCATGGCGGAAGCGGAAAAAATAATACTGCGGGCCAATCTGAACGCCCTGGGCGGTAATAAAAGCCGTACGGCTGAAGTGCTGGGAATTGGACGCAAGACTCTGCACCGGAAAATTCACGACTACGGAATGGAAGGCGATTTCCTGCGGGGGGGTGAAGGGTGAAATACACGGATATTGACAGAACTCCTTTAACGGAGCTCTCTGAGGTATTGGCTGAATGTGAAGATGCTCAGCTGATAAAGCACTTTCTGGAAAGCATTCTGACAGAAACAGAGGTAAAGGATATTTCTTCCCGCTGGACACTGGTGCGTCTTCTGGAGAAGGGACTTTCACAGCGGGCCATTGCAGAAGAGCTGGGACTCAGTCTGTGCAAAATTACCCGGGGTTCCAGAGAGCTGAAAAAAGAAGCCTCTCCGTTTATGCGGATGCTGGAGCTGTATAAAAAGCGTTCTATTCCCAATCAGCGTTCGTAATTCGGACGGTAACCGGTTTATCCGCGGCATTTTCGGAAAGGGGATAATTAAGAACAACATTCCATACCCGGCTTTCCGTTCTTTCCAGAACAGGTTCCTGGGGACTTACAGCGCTGAAGCGGTAAGGCTGCCACCGGGAATCCAGTGATACTTCCACTGCCAGCTCTTTTATGTTGCTTGTCCCGCTGTTTGTTATTGCCAGTTCCATCAGTACAACCTGCCGGTCATATGCTTCAAAAAAGCGGGGATTGCGTACCTCGGCTTTCAGCGATGTTCCTCCCGGCTGAGGTATGTCCCACACAATTTCGGCTTTTCCCGGTACAACCGGCGGCAGATCTTCCCGGAAACGGGCTTTAAGGGTCTGGAGTTCAATTTCACTCAGCTCGGAATCGTCGGCCGGGGGGTATCTGTATACGGCAAAGGGGAGCGTTTCTCCGGGCCGGAGGGGGGGAGATGTCTCGCTGCCTATTGTGAAAGGTATGCTGAAGAGCTCTTCTCCTGAAACACTGCGTCCTCTAAGCAGCATGTCCGCGGACTGAAAGGGTACGGATACAGGTTTCAGACGGCCGCGTACATCCACAAAGGGTATTTCGTTATGCCGGCCTGTTTCTGAATGGGTTATTTCCATATCCAGAGCTGTTTTGTCTGTTCCTGTAATAAGTGCCGGTATGCGGCGCGGCCGGTGGTCGGGGCGGGATGGAATTTTTTCCGTGCGGACAAAATCCGGTGTTGACTGAGGGCCCTGGAAAAAATTGATAATCCAATCTTTCTGACGGACAGCAAAAACAAGCAGAAGAACAAGAACAATGACACCGGGCAGCACATATTTACGGTAGCGCGCGGAGCGGAAATCAGCATTCATCCGCCGGTAGCTGTGCAGAAACTGACGTGCTTCCTGATCAGAGGGATTTATTTCCAGGGCTTTGCGGGCCAGACGGAGAGCCTTCTGTCTGTCGTTTCGTCTGTATCCCCGTTCCAGGGAACGCTGAAGGTATATTCCTGCCAGTTCGGTCCGGGGTCTGGAGTCCCGGGGGCGCAGCTGGGC
>PDRU01000030.1 GCA_002748225.1 Spirochaetales bacterium
CATTAAATCCCAGGCCGTAACAATCCATGCCGCCCCGTAAATATCAGCCGCGGCCGGCGCCGCCGCCGAATCTGCCTTGCCGCCGATCCGGCCCAGACGTACCGCCAGATCCCGGGCATCCCGGGGAGTTTTCAGAACCAGACGGCCGCGGCTGTTATACCGTTCTTCCGGATAAGCCAGCTGAACACGGATATCCCGGGGAACAGGGAGTGAGGGCAGCGGGTTCTGATCTGCGGGTTTCATTGTTCCGCCTCATTTGACAGCGTATCCGGAGTAAAGCAGCGGGTTCTGCGCCGTTCACACAGTTTTTTAACGGCATTGCTGAGTTTTTTCTTTTCGGCCAGTTCCTCCAGGGAAAGTTCCATACGCCAGCTCCAGTTTTTCTCCTGCACCGTGCCGGGAATGTTAATCCGCTCATCCGCCGGATTGGCCGACACGCAGCTCTCGTCCAGAGCCAGAATATCCTGAACGGGATAGGCCGTTATATATGAGGCTCCGTCCTGAAGAGTCTCCAGGAAAAGCCGTATTCCCTCACTGCCCTCAAGGGGAGAATCTTCCGGCACGCCCAGAAGCTTGCGCAGCTCTGTGTCTCCTTCAGTTTCTTCGGCCAGCCAGCTGCGGAGCGTGGAGGCATCATGAACCGAGGAAGTTGTAACCGACAGCGGCGGATATTCGGACGGCGGCTCATAAGGCTGATTTTCTTCTTCCCAGAAGCGGGTCCAGCGCGTTACTTTTAAACTTAAAATTCCCAGTTCTTTAAGCACTCCGGGAACACAGCGGGGAACAACACCCAGATCCTCGGCACAAACCAGCATGCTGCCGTCGCCTTTCATCATGGTTAACAGTTCCCGGGCATTCTCTGCCCAAAGCTCTTCCGAGTCTTCGGCAGCCCGGTTAATCAGCCGTTCAAGGCCTTCCCGCTCTGTATCCGAAAGTGTATGCCAGGCCCGGGTATTTCTAAAATCTAAATGAGGCAGAAAGGTACCGTCTTCCAAAGGAATAAGAGTGCGGTCTCTAAGCGCTTCATTCAGGCGCTTTTTAGCTGTGGAACTTAAGGAGGTGGCCGCCACATCTTTTTCGGAAAGGGTGCCGGCTTCCGCGCGCCAGAGGTCTTCCGTTCCCACCCGGGTCAGCATCCGGGCCACCTCGGGAGCGTCTTCACCAAAGGTAATGCGCAAATCTTCCCCGGGAAAATGGGGAAGAGAAAGCCAGGTAATACGGCCTTCATCAAATCCCAGCTGTATCAGCTCTTCCTTTTTCAGAGAAACAACCGGATCGTAACGCCCGTTAAGAGCCGAAAAACTGTTTTCCGGTATGGACCAGATGCGGAAAAATCCCAGAACATGATCTATACGGTAAGCATGATAAAATTTGGACGCCTGCGACAGCCTTGAACGCCACCAGCGGAAATTCTGTCCGCGGAGAAAAGACCAGTTGTATGTAGGAAATCCCCAGTTCTGCCCATCCGCAGAAAGAGCATCCGGCGGAGCTCCTGCACGGAAGTCCAGGCGGAAGTTGTCGCGTTCAGCCCAGACATCGGCACTGTCGGCGTTTATCAGAATGGGTATGTCGCCCTTAAGAGCCACCCCCATTGCATCAAGCTGCCTGCCCGCAGAGAGAAACTGTTCTTCCAGCCGCCACTGCAGCCAGACCCAGAAGCCGGCTTCCGTTCTGTGTTTCTTCCAGAGTTTCCGGATATCCTTCTCCGAAGGGTTGTTGTGTTCTTCCCATTCATACCAGGCCCGGCGCTGCTGATTCTCTCTGAAGAGGGAAAACAGGGAATAGGCGTAGACCCAGGTATTCTCTTCGGCCCATTTCCCGGCCAGCTTCAAATCAGCCGGAGAGGCAGCCGCCCACAGCTTTTTCAGAATTTCCAGCTTGCCTTCCAGAACTTCCCGGAAGTGAAGCCGGGGCGTATCAAGGCGTAAGCGCAGAGCGGAAATATCTTCACGAATGCTTTGATCAGCCTGAAACTCGGGAAAGTCCTGAAGCCGGGCGTAAACAGGATGAAGGGCAAACGCGCTCAGCGCGCTGTACGGAGAAGGTTCGGCAGCCGTATCGTTAACGGGCAGAATCTGTATCAGTTCAATTCCCAGAGCGGAGGCCCAGCGTGCCAGGGGAACCAAATCCGCAAATTCTCCAATACCTGTACTTTCAGAACTTCTGATTGCGGAGAGCGGTATCACCACTCCGGTAACTGGATGCGAAAAACGCAAAAACTGCATGGCGCCCTCCTGGCTGTAATATCTATTATGGCTTATTTCTCCGCAGAACGCATCCGTTCTTCAATAAGTTTTATTCTGTCGCGCAGGCCGGCAGCCTCTTCGTATTCCTCCGCGGCCACCTTTTTGTCCAGTTCAGCTTTCAAACGGGTCAGCTGCAGGGAAAACGGCGGATCTGTTTCACTTAGAGTAACAGTAATGGCATCTTCCCGGCGGATAACCTCATCAATAAAGATGGCGGCGCCGGAACGAACGGCCAGGCTCAGAGCTTCAGGGGCTTTCGCTTTCAAAGAAAAACCTTTGGGATTTTCCGGCGCATTTTCTGAAAAGTGAATAAGAGCCTGATATGTGCCGGGAGAAGCCCCCCGGAATATCTCCACTGAATTCGGACGCACGCCCACAGACTTGCCGAAAGAGGTTAACATTTCCGTCCATCCGGGAGGATCTTCCTCTATTCCGGCAACCGAAAGCAAAATAGACTGCGCTTCAGCCGCGTCTATCGGCACAGGAATACAGCGTGCCGAGCCGGGAAAACGCAAAAGAACGGCCACACCTTCTCCGGTCCGTCCAACCGTCCAGATTTCCGCTTTTATAAACACAAGACTTCCTCCGTCTAGGAAAGACCCGGAAAATCCAGCGTCGCAAAATAATCCGTCAGACTTTCCCTCCGGCGGATTTCCTGTATGCTGCCGTCTTCTTTCAGCAGCAGCTCTCCGGCACGGAGCTTGCCATTATAGTTAAAACCCATGGCACGGCCGTGAGCGCCGGTATCATGAAAGACAAGCAAATCGCCGCGTTCAATACGCGGCAGTTTCCGGTCTATGGCAAACTTGTCGTTATTCTCGCAAAGACTCCCGACAACATCATAGGTTTCCGTGGCCGGCTCCTCCTCTTTGCCCAGCACCGTTATGTGATGATACGCCCCGTAGAGGGCCGGGCGCATAAGATCGGCCATGGAGGAGTTTACACCTATATATTCCTTGTAAGTATGTTTTTCATGAATGGCTTCTGTCACCAGATATCCATAGGGTCCGGTTATAACACGCCCGCATTCAAAACACAGGGCCGGGGGTTTACAGCCAGTGTTAATAATGTATTCGGTGTATTTTTTCTTAATACCATCCGACACTTTCTTCAGATCAACCGGTTTATCTTCCGGGCGGTAAGGAATGCCGATACCGCCGCCGAAATTGACAAAATCAATTGAAATACCGGTCTCTTCATAAATTTCAGCCAGCAGATTAAGCAAAATCTCGGCTGTTTCCACAAAGTAATCCGGATTCAATTCATTGGAAGCCACCATTGTATGTATTCCGAAACGCGTTACACCCTTCTTCTGGGCCAGGGTATAGGCTTCAAACATCTGATTGTATGTTAAGCCGTATTTGGCTTCTTCAGGTTTCCCTATTATGGCGTTACCCTTTTTGGCCGCTCCCGGGTTGTAACGGAAAGAAAGCGTATCCGGCAGGCCGATTTTCTCCAGAAAACTCAAGTGTGTAATATCATCCAGATTTATAATGGCGCCCATTTTCCTGGCTGTCCGGTATTCTTCAAGCGGTGTGTCGTTGGAAGTAAAAAAGACATTCTCTCCGGTAATACCTGCAGCTTCAGAAAGAACCAGTTCCGCCAGGGAAGAACTGTCTGTACCCATACCTTCTTCAGCGAGGATCCTGAGCAGCCAGGGGTTTGGGGCAGCCTTAACCGCAAAATAGTTCTTAAAACCCGAAGGCGCCCAGTCAAACGCCGCCATAAATTTCCTGGCATTTTCCCGAATGGCTTTTTCGTCATAAATATGAAAAGGAGTGGGGTATTCCCAGGCAATCTCCCGAATTTTTTTTTCATCAAAAGGCAGGGTTTTATTATTCATTTTACAACTCCTGTGTATCCTTGTTCCATAATAGACTGTTTAGCTGCTTCCGGGCTATAGTACGGCCAATGCTCAACAAGAATGTTTTACGCTGCCTGGTCGTTCTTACTCCTTGTCTTCTGATGCTTTCATGCTCTTCCGGACGCAGGCTGTACCGTGTATACCGGGAAAGCGGAGCAGGATTTGTCAACGCACAGGGGAATTTTGTTATTCCTGCAAAATACAATGACGCGGATAATTTTTCTGACGGCCGCGCCCTGGTTGTTTCCGGTAACACCGGCGGATGGCTCAATGCCCGGGGACGTCTGAGCATCCCGGCCATGTACCCCTCTGCGGGAGTTTTTTCTGAAGGCCGGGCCATGGCGCTTTCCCCGAAAACCCGCGAAGCCGGCTATCTGAACAAATGGGGAGCCTGGGTTATACAGCCCCGCTGGCAGAAAGCCGGCGACTTCTCCGAAGGACTGGCGTCAGTAACAGACAGCGGCGGCGGAGCCTACATTAACCGCAGGGGAAAAATTGTTTTTCGGCACACGTTCAGTTCCGCCGGAAAGTTTATTGACGGCCGGGCTCTGGTCAGCCGAAACGGACAGTACGGATTTATAAACCGGCGCGGCAGGGAAGTAATAAAAGTAAAATTTCCCTACGCCCAGAACTTTTCTGAAGGCCGGGCGGTTTTTGCTGATCCGGAAACCCAGAAATGCGGCTTTATCAACCGCCGGGGAAAGGTTGTTATTCCAGCTGTTTATGATTTTGCCGATTCCTTCCGCAATGACCGCGCGCTGTTTGTCCAAAACGGTAAAGCCGGATTTCTGGATCATGGAGGACGCGAAATAATTCCTCCGGTTTTTTCCTGGGCCGACCATTTTTCAGAAGGCCTGGCCGCCGCGGAGTCCGGCGGACTTATCGGCTATATCAATACACAGGGCCGCTGGAAAATTGAGCCGCGCTATCTTTCAGCCGAAGCTTTCCGCAATGGACGGGCTCTGGTTAAAGACGGAGAAGAGGTCATTATGATCAACTCCCGGGGCAGGGAAATCACAATCAGGGACAGATAACACCCGTAAAACCGCGTCAACATGACCCGGTTGCGCACTTTTGACCCACATTGGCGCGTTTTTACTTCTTTTTTAACTTCAAAAACCTCTCTAAACGCTTTAAAAGCAGACGGGAACAGTTGGCACGCTTTATGCTTTTATCTTGGTAAAGCCATTCTTTTGGAGGTAAAAAATGGAAATTATGAAATACAGAGAACCGGCTGCTCCCTCTTACTGGAACAGCATGAAAAATCTTCAGCAGGAAATTAACGCCCTGTTTGATGACGATTTTTTCCCGGCTTCAACCGGACTGTTCGACCGGACCTACAGCCCTGCCGTAGACGTAATAGAAAATGAAAACAACTACCTGATCCGCTGTGAACTTCCCGGACTGTCCAGTGAAGACATTGATGTTCAGGTGGCTGACAATGTACTGACCGTCAAAGGCGAAAAAAAGGCCCGGAACGAAGAATCCGAAAAACGCTGGTACAAAAAGGAAAGCTGGTACGGCAGTTTTCAGCGAACCATTTCCATGCCCTCGGGCGTTGATGCTGCCGGAATTAAGGGTGAACTGGAAAACGGCATACTCAAGGTAACCCTTCCCAAAAAGGAAGAAATGAAACCCCGGCAGATCAGCGTCAATGTAAAATAGGAGGCAGAAAATGAAAAAATCAGCAGAAAATCATTTTGTCCGGCATTCCTGCTGCGACATTCGGGAAGAAAAAGACAAGATTGTAATGCGCCTGGAAATGCCGGGCGTCACAAAAGACAACCTGAATATAAACGTGGACGGCAGCAAGCTGATCATTGAGGGTCAACGCCCGGAAGAAAAGATTCAGGGCAAATGGCTGGTAAGGGAAATCCGCTCCGGAAACTACCGGATGGAATACACCATCGATGAAACCATTGACCGCAACGCCATTGAGGCCACCCTCAGCCAGGGCGTTCTGGTTCTGAGCCTGGGCATCTCCGAGGCCGTTAAACCCCGGAAAATAGAAGTTGTCAGTATCTCCTGAGAGTCCGCGTAATAACATATGCCGGCCCCGGCTGGAAGGCTGAAGAGTCTTTCACCGGGGCCTTTCTTATGGATTCGCTCCGTGTTTCAGTATAGAATGTGCTGAAACTTTTACCGATGGGGACAGCCTTTGAACAAAGGAGACTTGCCTGTGATAATTATTGAAGGACAGATCGGTGCCGGAAAAACCACCATGGGTGAGATTCTGGAACGCCGTTTCGGTATTCCCCTGTACCGGGAACTGGCCAATCCCGACACAATGAAACTGTTAAACCTGTTTTACGCAGACAAAAAACGCTGGGCCTTTACCCTGCAGGTTCATTTTCTTAACGAACGTTTCCGCATGATCAAGGATATACACAAGGCCGGCGGCGGTCTTCTGGACCGTTCCATTTTCGGAGACAGAATCTTTGCCGAACTGCTTCACGGTGACGGCGACATGTCCAATGAAGAATTTCACTCCTACTGCACTCTGCTGGACAACATGCTCGAACACGCAAAACCGCCGGCTTTGCTGATTTACCTGGACTGCTCAGTTGACGCCGCCGTGGAACGGATTTCCATCCGGAACCGGGGGCTTGAATCAGGAATTCCCCGCGAATATCTTGAAAACCTGAATACCAGATACCTCAAATGGTACGATGAATACACCTATTCCCCTAAACTGAAAATAGACACCGAAGCTTTTGATATAAACCGGCCGG
>PDRU01000031.1 GCA_002748225.1 Spirochaetales bacterium
GTCAGCTCAGTGCCGCTTTAATCTGGTCCGCTTTATCGGTTTTTTCCCAGGGAAATTCCGGGCGGCCGAAATGTCCGTAAGCGGCTGTGGGCCTGTATATGGGCCGTTTTAAGTTCAGCGACTCAATAATTCCGGCAGGAGTAAGGTCAAAAACCTCCCGGAGAACGTTTTCCAGACGGTTTTCATCAATGCGGCCTGTTCCGAATGTATTGATATACAGCGACACCGGTTCGGCTATTCCTATGGCGTAGGCCAGCTGTACTTCCGCTTCATCGGCCGCGCCGGAAGCCACAATGTTTTTGGCCATGTAGCGGGCCATGTACGCGGCAGAGCGGTCAACCTTGGAGGGATCCTTGCCCGAAAAAGCGCCGCCTCCGTGCCGTGAATAACCGCCGTAGGTATCCACAATAATTTTTCTTCCGGTCAGCCCGGCATCGCCCAGGGGGCCGCCAATAACAAAACGTCCGGTGGGGTTAATGTGGTACACGGTTTTACCGCTGAGCAGTTCCCGCGGCAGGGCGGGCTTAATTACGGTTTCAATCAGGGCTTCCGAAAGGGTTTTATGATCAATATCCGGGCGGTGCTGATGAGAGAGGACAACAGTCTCTATATGGGCGGGTTTCCCGTCCTTATAGCGGACAGTTACCTGGCATTTGCCGTCCGGACGCAGAAAATTAAGAGTTCCGTCTTTTCTGACGTCCGCCGCTTTTTTCATAATGCTGTGTGAAAACTGAATGGGGGCCGGCATAAGCTCTTCTGTCTGGCGGCAGGCATAGCCGAACATCAGTCCCTGATCTCCGGCACCCTGTTCCCTGTGCAGCCCTTCACCGGCGGTTACGCCCTGGGATATGTCCTGAGACTGGGGTTTAATAACGGATATAACCGAACAGGAAATATTGTCAATTCCGTCTTCCGGTTCGGTGTAGCCAATGTCCTTCAGTACTTCTCTGGCGGTTTGAATAATGTCTATGTAGCTTGTGGTGGTTATTTCTCCGCCCACCAGAACCAGTCCGGTGGAGGTAAAACATTCACAGGCTACCCGGGATTCCGGATCTTCACTGAGAGCTTTGTCCAGAACCGCGTCGGAAATAATATCGCAAATCTTGTCAGGATGCCCTTCTCCGACACTTTCTGATGTAAATATGTAATCTTGCTTAACTTTCATGTTCCTACTTTAGAACTGAAGAAAGGAGGCGTCAAGGTTTCAGGGGGGGAGATTCTGCGGCTTAGATAGTGGAAACGTGCATGTTCATTTCTTCCAGTAAATCCTGGAAGCCGTCGTCAGAGAATTCAACAAAGGCCAGGGAAAGAGTGCCGGAATTCCGTATAATCCGGGCGTTCAGGGATAAAAGTGAATCTCCGGCTTTCAGCGAGCCGTTTTCAATAATTGTCCCGGCTTTCAGTTCCTGAATATCTGCCGGATCGTCGGGGCGGAATACTCCGCCTGCGGGATTCAGTTCCGTAAAACGCCCGGAAACCATGCGGTACTCTTCCGGATGGCGGAAGATAAACGAAACCTTATCTTCTTTTCCGGGTATCCATGTGTTGAATTGAGGCCGCTCGGGAGGCGTTACATAACGGCTTATGCGCACATTAAGTTCCTGGAAATCTTCCAGTGTTTCCATACGTTCCGGGTAGAGAATGTTCACACCCAGAAACGCCGCCTTGTTGGCTTCTTCTGCCGGAAAATCTTTTGGTACAGCCAGAATTGCAACTGACTCATCCCGTGTGCGCGACTCCCTCAGCTGTTTTATAATCAGCTTCCAGTGCCGGGGATAATCTGAAGTGCAGCAGACAAGTATTTGAGGCGCCACTTCATCCATATTATCCATGGCTTTCAGGGGACGGGAGTATTGAATAACAGAATAACCCAGCGGGGTAAAGAACGACTGGAATCGTTTTTTTAATGTCGGATCATTACCGACAAGCATTATAATCATGGTGTCCTCTAACGGATAATATTCACATCGTAACGCATTACCTGCCAGTTGTCTTTGTTTATTCCGTTTCTGGATAAACGGAATATGTAGTTTGACTTCTGCGGCATGTTACCGTCGGCAGTGGAATATGTTTTGGTGTTTTCCACTACGACGCTGCCTTCCATGTCAGAATAGTTCACCCGTGAAATCTTCCATTTTTCAATTCCCGAGAAAGGCAGCTTGCCGTCTTCCAGTGTACCCGAAACCAGTTTCGATTTATAGAGGTCCAGAGCGGCACGGTGTTCCGAAGCACTCATGTCTTTCCATCTGTCCGCGTATTCCGGCAGACTCCGGACTGTTGAACTGACGTCATAGTAGCGCAGAACTATGTCCCAGTCGCCGCGGACAACCGCCTGCAGCATTTCTGTAACCACTTCGGGGGGTGTCATGGGAACACTTGTGTCGGTATCCGGATTCACTGCGCCGGCAGCCGAACTTTCCACGCGGCGTATGCACCAGTAGCCCTTGTCCTTGTGCAGGTAAAACCGCAGATCCCGGCTGAACACTTCTCCGTAGGGGCTGTACTTCACCCGCATTTTTACAGTTGCTTCGTTGCTGAAAACCTGGGAAGAAATAAACTGGTATTCCCGTGATGGATGCTCAAACCCTGCCAGCAGTTCCCAGGAGCCGGAGAGCAGTTTCCGCTCCAGAGTGTCAGACGGCAGACGGGAAGCGTCTGTCAGAACCAGAGAATCCAGATCCAGATAGAGCAGGGCCCTGTTGTACCGGTTTCCGGCGCGTTCGGTTAGGGTGCTTTCCACAACCTGCCTGGGGGAAAGGTCGTGCCGTATAAGAGCCTGACGCAGATCTTCGTCGAGTTTATCCTGCCAGCGCATATCGGTTTCCGGCATAACGGTCAGATCGAGGGCGGCATTGGCCGGAAGAGCTCCGGCATTGCGTTTGCGTCCTTCCGGGTAGAAAAAGGCGTTTATGCGGTATTGGCCCGGTTCGGAGAGTTCTGTCCAGTCGTTCAGATTTACGGTTATGGACAGTTCCTGCCCCCGTGCCAGATGCATAATTCTGAATGCTCCCGGATTATGCAGAGCGGATGTAAAACCTTCGGCCAGAGGACTGGGAACTCCGCTGAGGGAGCGCACATCAAAACCGAAACTTTCCACCGGGTTTTCGGCCAGGTGAAAACTGGCTTCCTGTCCGCCGGGAACGTCCGGATTGCTGATAGTTATTTTCAGCTTGATCTGGTCTCCCGGATAATAGATATTTTTGTTTTGATACCGTATGCTGAAGTTTAAATCTGCCTGGATGTTGAATGTTGCGGCAAGTGCGATTATCATCGCCAGGGTGGTTTTACGAATCATTATTTCCCCCGGGGTGGAGTTTAGGCTGTAATAATAAGACAGCCTTACGTTTATTTATCGGTAATTACCTATGCTGAATCAATTCAATTCATCCATGGACCAGGCTTTAAAGATTATGCCTGGCTGGAAAAAGCTGCAGCGGGAGTGGAGTGAGGGAGCTTTTCCGCTGAATGTTTCCGGTCTGAGAGGTCCGTGGGCTGCCGTGGTGTTCTCCAGGCTGGCACGCCAGACTGGCGGCTCTGTTCTTATTATTACTTCCGATGAGCAGGAGAGTCAGTCTTTGTGTGCGGATTTGTCCCTTTTTCATGATCATGTCCTGCATTTCCCCTGGTGGGGGACCATGCTCTACAAGGGGGTTTCTCCCCAGGCCGCCATTTTCGGCAGGCGGGCCGGTGTTCTGGCCCGTCTGGCTTCGGGTGAACGCTGCATTGTTGTGGCCTCTCTGAGGGCTGCTCTGGGGCTGCTTCCGCCGCCTTCGGCCGTTGAGGAATCTCTAACCAGGCTGAAAACCGGCAGCCGGCTGAACAGTACGGAACTGGAAGAGCGTTTTCAAATGCAGGGCTACACCCGTGTTCCCCGCGTGAGTGTTCCCGGAGAGTTTGCTTTGAGGGGCGAAGTGCTTGATGTGTATCCGCTGGGAGAAAACGAAGCGGTGCGTGTGGTTTTTGGCTGGGATGAAGTAGAGGAAATACGCCTGTTTAATCCTGTTACCCAGATTTCTTCCGACAGGCTGGACGAGGTGGTTTTTCATCCCCTGCGGGAAGTTGTCTGGAGCCCGGAGCGTGCAGGGGAGCTTTCGGCTCAGCTGGGCGGCTCTGAAGAGTTTTCAGAAGTTATTGAGGCTCTGGAAAGCGGCCGGGACTGGAGGGGAGAAGAGCTGTTTTATCCTCTCTCTTATGCCGAACCGGCTACACTGCAGGATTACCTTTCAAAGCGGGGCGTTACTGTCTTTCTGGACACGCAGCGCCTGGAGCTGGGTGAGGAGAATATGCTCAGGGAGTACGGGGAACTCTACAGCAGCGCCTGTGAACAGGACATGCAGGTGCCTCCTCCGGAGAAGCTTGTCTGTCCGCTGAGCAGTTTTATAAACGCCCGGAGCCGCCGGGTGGAAGGCCGTCAGCTGCGCAGCGAGGAAGATGCGGATATTTTGCCGCTTTCCGCCGAACCCGGCCGTTCCTTTTTCGGCAACATTGCCTTTATGAAAGAGGAAATGGGTGCGCTGGCCCGCGACGGTTTTGAAATATTTGTTTTTGCCGAAAGCGAGTCCCAGTCGCAGCGGATAGCGTATCTGCTGCAGGACCAGGAAAACCTGCGGGTGGGTTCGGCGGCTCTTTCTTCAGGGTTCCTCCTGCCGGATGCCAAAATTCTGGTTGTGCAGGAAAGTGAAATCTTCGGGAGGCGGAAAAAGGCGCCTTCGTCTGTAAGCCGTTCCAAAACGGCTGTGATTGATTCTTTTGTTGATCTGAATCCCGGCGATCTGGTTGTCCATCTGGCTCACGGTATTGGGCGTTTCTCCGGTATACGGCGTATCAGGGCTGCCGGAGCGGAGCGCGACTACATAACCCTGGAGTACGCGGGTGAGGAAACCGTTTTTATTCCCATAGAACAGGTAAATCTTATTCAGCGCTACATTGGACAGGAAGGCCGCAGCCCCCGCCTGGACCGCATCGGCGGAACGCATTGGGAAAAAAAGAAAAACCGGGTTAAAAAATCAGTTGAAGATTTGGCCGACCGTCTTATACGTCTTTATGCACGCCGCCAGACCACCCAGGGCTATGCCTTTCCTCCCGATGACGATTTCCAGATTAGTTTTGAGGCGGCTTTTCCCTGGGAGGAAACACCCGATCAGATCAGCGCCATAGAAGACGTCAAGAGAGATATGGAATCGCCCCGGCCCATGGACAGGCTGGTCTGCGGAGATGTGGGCTACGGAAAAACCGAAATAGCCATGCGCGCTGCCTTTAAGGCTGTTATGGGCGGCCGTCAGGTGGTGTATCTGTGTCCCACAACCATTCTGGCCGAACAGCACCATGAGTCTTTTACGGAGCGTTTCAAACGCTTCCCGGTAACGGTGGGCATGCTCAGCCGTTTTGTGCCGCCCGGAGAGCAGAAAAAAGTTCTGGAAGGACTGGCCTCCGGAGAGGTTGATATTGTTATCGGCACGCACCGCATACTTTCCCGCGATGTCAAACTGAGGAATGCCGGCCTGCTCATTATAGATGAAGAGCAGCGTTTCGGCGTTAAAGACAAGGAACGCCTGAAAGAACTGAAAGCAAACATTGACTGTCTTACCCTCTCCGCCACACCCATTCCCCGCACCCTGCATATGTCTCTGGTTAAGATCCGTGATATGTCTCTGCTCAAAACACCTCCGGGAAACCGCCGTCCCATTGAAACTTTTATACAGGAGTTCAATCCCGAAGTTGTGGCCCGGGCCATACGGCGCGAAGTGGAACGGGGCGGACAGGTGTTTTATCTGCATAACAGGGTGGAGAGTCTGGAACACATCCGTCTTTTTCTCAGGGATCTGGTACCGGAAATGTTTGTTGAAGTGGCGCACGGCCAGATGAGCGGACGTGCTCTGGAAGACATTATGCACCGCTTTGTGCATGGCGCCTTTCAGGTTCTGCTTTCCACAACAATTATTGAAAACGGTATTGATATACCGAATGTGAATACCATTATTATAGACCGGGCCGATATGTACGGCATCAGTCAGCTCTATCAGCTGCGCGGCAGGGTGGGGCGTTCCGGGCGGCTGGCCTACGCCTATCTGCTGTACCCGGAAAACAGGGAAATAACCGAACTGGCCATGAAGAGGCTGCAGGTTATAAGCGATTTTACCGAACTGGGAAGCGGATTCAAAATTGCCATGAAAGATCTGGAAGTGCGCGGGGCCGGCAACCTGCTGGGTCCGCAGCAGTCCGGCGATGTTTACGCGGTAGGTTTTGATATGTATCTGCGCCTGCTGGAACAGGCCATCCGCGAGCGCAGTTCTGAAGACGGTGAAGCGGCCGATGATCCGGCAGACACCTACCTGGAACTGGACTATTCCGGTTTTATTCCCAATTCCTACATATCGGATGAGTCCGAGAAAATGGAAGTGTATAAAAAAATTGCCGCGGTAGATTCGGAAATAAGCCATGAAGAACTGCATGCCGAACTTCATGACCGTTTCGGCCCCCTGCCGGACGAAGTTCATTCGCTTCTTTCCATGGCGGAAATCCGTATAATCTGCAAAAAACTGAAAGTGGCGAATTTGAAGGAACGGAAAGGAACGGTGCATATTCAGTTTGCCCGTGTTTCGCTTATTTCCGTGGACAAGGTTATGAAGCTTATAGACAGCAGCGCCGGGCGTGTCAAACTGGACCCGGCCCATCCTGACAGTCTGCTGCTGGAAACAGGCGATGTGGGACTGAAGGAAAAGTCGGCCTTTATCCGCGAGAGGCTTGGAGCTTTAATTTAAACGGCCTTAAACTGCCGC
>PDRU01000202.1 GCA_002748225.1 Spirochaetales bacterium
CCTCCTGATTCCGAAGGAAGCAGGTTTTCCGCCGGTTCAGCTTTTTCCACCTTTTCAACCAGAACGTCCTGAACACTGCCGACAAGACTTTGCCGATAAGAGTATTTAAGTTCTTCTGAGAGCTCCCGGACAATGCGGCTTCGCTCTTTCCGTACATCCGCGGGTATCTGATCATCCATGCTGTCTGCACGGGTTCCCTGACGCCGGGAATAGGGGAAGGTATGAATGTGGCCGAAACCCACCTTACGGCACACATTAAGCGTGTCCTGGAAATCTTCCCCGGTTTCTCCGGGAAAGCCGGTAATAACATCGGTTGTAATGTTAAAGTACGGTATTTTACTGCGTAAGGCCCGGGCCATGGATTCAAATTCCCCGGCGGTATAACGCCTTTTCATCTTCCTTAAAATGCGGTCTGACCCCGACTGAAGACACAGATGCATATGGGGCGTCATTTTAGGATGCGTCATTAAATCTACCAGCGGGGAGCTTATACGTTCCGGCTCAACAGAACCAAGCCTTATCCTGAAATTGCCGGGAACATCAAGAACGGCTTTGACCAAATCCGCAAACCTTGCGGGCGGCTCCGTTCCTTCCTGTTGCTGCCAGCGGCTCATATTGATTCCGGTCAGAACAATCTCTCTGTACCCTGATTCGGCGGCATTTTCCACAGCCTGAAGAATATCGCTCAGAGGGCGGCTGATGCCCCGCCCCCGGACAAACGGAATAATGCAGAAACTGCAGTAGTTATCACAGCCGTCCTGTACTTTTACCATAGCCCTGGTACGGAATATCTGCTCAGAGAGAGGAAAACCAAAAGGATCACGCTGCGGTTCATAAAAACCCGGCAGAATCTCCCCGTGAAAATGAGCGTCTACCAGCTGCGGTATATGACTTTTTCCCGCATTTCCTACCAGATATGTGCGCCCGTCCGCTTCCAGCGTATCTCTGTGAGCGTCCACGTAACAACCGGTCAATACCACCAGTGAAGCAGGCTTTTCCGGAGCATTCTGCCCAGCATTATGCCCAGCATCCCGCTGAACGTTCCGCGCAGCCCGGTTCCAGACCGAACGGCTTTTTCTGTCGGCCGTATCGGTAACAGTACAGCTGTTTATAACAACAGCATCAGGAGGAGAAGCTTCCGGATTTTCTCCGAAGGCTGTAACATTCCAGCCCAGCTGCCGGAACCCGGTAGCCAGAGATTCAGTTTCCGCCTGGTTGAGTTTGCACCCAAGGGTTTTAAAAGCCACCTTGCGCGGACGTTCTGTACCCATTATCAGAGCTCTCCGCAGACTGCCGGGCGGCCGGGTACTCCGGGCAAGCCGGCGGTGCTG